>JBMNNU010000004.1:0-27589 GCA_050942695.1 Chloroflexota bacterium | reverse complement strand
GGTTTGTACCGTCACCTGCTCAAGCGTACCTTGCAGGTACTCCGAAGGGATGATCTGGTACCAGAAGTTGGTGCCAAACCCCTCGTCGTCGACAGATACCCATTGCCTTTCGATAGTGGGGGTAGTGCCAACGCATCTCCAGCTATAAACCGTGTCGCGACCGGTAGCTACTGCCGGGATGAAATCGGAGTCGGGGTTTGCCTGGCAGAACTGATTCATACCATCGTTGGGCGTTTGGCTGGTATCCATCTTCCAACAGGGTAGGTTGGCCCCAGGGAGACAGACCAACGGCTGGCGCTTGTAGCAGCGCCAAGACAAGAATTGGCTAACGTAGTCTTCCTGCTCGCCGAAGAGAGTGGTCATACTCGAGACCGCTTCCTGGGGTATATCGGGGCCTATGTAGTCACTACCAGGGCTGTCGGTGTTCCCAACGGCCGCACAGTATGAGAATGGATCGGAGTATCCCTGGCTTGCTGCTGGTCCACCGTCGGCTTCCCAAGGGAAACGATCGTTGTTGTCCCGATCCTGGAGTCCTTCCGGGCCATTGATCCAGGTACGAGACCCGTTGGTGAAGGCGGTCCAATTGTCGGCCTTTCGCCACACCATCAGGCCGGTGCTGGTCTGCTGCAAGGAGTCGCCATTGGGGCCGTAGTGCTCATTCTCAAGCGGTTGGCCTACAATTTCGGGAATCATGTCTGCCAGAGCTTTGAATCCAAGCTTGAATTCCGGTTTTGTTGTGTGTGCTAGAGCGACGCCGGTTAGCGCCAGGGTGAATCCCACGACGAGAGCCAGGAAGATGACCATGCGTCTCATTTTTCTACCTCCAATGCGTTGTTGGGAATAGTTCGGAAAGGTGGTATCTGCCGTTACTGTCCGAGGAACCTGAAAATATTATACCTTCAAGAAGCACCAGGAGGATACCATTGCCTCAACCTTTAGCGCATGAATATCAACATATATAACAAATGATATGTAATAAATTGATAAGAAAAGGCTCAAGGCTGCTTGACGAAAGCTCAGGTTGGTTGTATCTTGGCGTATACTACGGGGCTGTTGGGGCGAAAACCGACGTTCGAAGAGGGTTGCCACATGAGGAACTTCATTTTGGTGCTTGCGATCGTGCTGGCTACGGCGACTTCTACCGCCTTCATTACCGCTACTTACTACCCCCTTTTGACCTTTCGTGAGATACCGGAGCTTTCGCCAACGCCACTCTTCCAAGCTCCTACACCCACTAAAGAAAGCAATATCGCAGCCAGCATTGCGTCTACGGCGACACCCTATCCAGATACGCCAATCGCTTCGATCCAGCAACTGCCATTGACGTCTCATGAAGACGTGGTTATCAGGGTTTACAAGGAGGCAGGCCCTGGAGTCGTCAACATAACAACCGTTGCTTACGCCTACGACTTTTTTCTGGAGCCGATACCTCAGCAGGGCACTGGATCGGGGTTCGTTATCGATCGACAGGGGCATATCGTTACCAACAACCATGTGGTGGAGAACGCCGACACTCTGGAGGTGACCCTTGCCGATAAGACTAAAGTGCCGGCCCAGGTGGTGGGCAGGGACCCGAGCAACGATCTGAGCGTCATCAAGATAGATGTACCGCAGGAGAGCCTGTACCCTTTGAAGCTAGGAGATTCCGACCAGCTTCTGGTGGGCCAAACCGCAATAGCCATTGGCAACCCCTTTGGGCTGGAACAAACTGTCACGACGGGCGTAGTCAGCTCCCTAGGCCGCACCCTCAGGGCTCAGAACGGCCGCTTGATGTCCGGGATTATCCAAACCGACGCCGCAATCAACCCCGGCAACTCCGGCGGGCCTCTGTTGAACTCTCGAGGAGAGGTTATCGGGATCAATACCGCGATCTTCAGCCCCAGCGGTGGCTCAGTGGGCGTCGGATTTGCCGTGCCGGTGAACACCGCCAAGCGATTGGTGCCGGATTTGATCTCCAAGGGCAGAGCATCTCACGCTTGGCTCGGTATTGCTGGGATCGACCTCTCGCCACAGTTGGCCGAGGCCCTCGACCTACCCAATGACGAGGGGATTCTGGTCGCTCAGGTGGTGAAAAACGGGCCGGCAGATAAGGCCGGGCTTCGGGTAGGGACCCGACTGGTGCGGGTGGGAAATCAGAGGATACCTGTAGGTGGGGATATCATCACCGCGATCGATGATAAACCGGTCAAGATAATGGACGATCTGACCCTCTATCTGGACGCGCAAAAGCGGCCGGGGGATGTTGTTATGCTGACTATCCTGCGAGATGATAAGCAAGAGACTCTGCAGGTAACCCTGGGAGAGAGACCTGAGGATATCTAGCCCTGGCGGATTGTGCAGGTACAGCCAGTGAGGCATTGTTCACGGCACGAGTACCACGTCGAGGACGAGCCCCGACGCTACAGCATTGAACTGTTACACGATCTGGCTGTTTGTGTGAACCATCCCGTCAGTGATAGTCCGTGGAGCACTTCCTGCCTACCAAGGGGTATCTCTGCCGATGGAGATGGTAGAATGGGCGGACTCAGGGCGGCCGGGAGGATCCTCTCGGAGGCAACCCGCTCGTTGAAGGTAGGCTGTCAGGTATGATCAAACATGAGTACTTTCCATTATCGACGATACTTTACTATAGGATCGGGGGTACTGCCCGTTTTCTTTTAGAAGCCCATAGTCGGGATGATGTCCTGGAGGCGCTGGATTACCTGTCGGCCAACAATATCCAGAGGTTGATAGTGGTTGGGCTGGGCTCTAATCTGCTTTTCCCAGATGGGCTTTACGATGGAGCCGTATTGAGAATCACCGGCGGAGATGCGCCTCAGATCGGCCGGGTTGGGGATGGTCTCATAGAGTCCTTCGCTGGCGAGACCCTGGACGAGGTGATTAAGTACGGGTTCGATCGAGGACTTGCCGGATTGGAGTGGGCCGGAGGGCTGCCGGGCACCGTAGGCGCAGCCGTCAGGGGCAACGTGGGGGCATTCGGGGGAGAGGTGAAAGAGTTTGTTCGCTCCGCAGATATCCTGGAGATCGGCGATAGTGGTGTCACCTTCCGGACCCTAACTAACGACGATCTCTCTTTCTCGTATCGCAGCAGCCTGGTGAAACGGAACCGCAGAATGGTAGTCACATCCGCTACCTTCGCTCTAAGCAGAGCCGATGCGGAAGAGATCGCCAAAGCGAGGGAGACCTACCGCTCCAGCATAGAGTACCGGGAGAAAAACCACCCCATGGAGTTCCCCACCTGCGGCTCCGTCTTCAAGAACATCGATAAGAAGGACGAGGTGGAGAAGGTCCTGGCCGTGTGGCCGGATGCCAGGGAGATGGTAGAGACCCGGTGGCACGGCAAGCTCTCAATGGGTTACGCGATAACCCGTTTAGGTTTAAAGGGCTGCCGAATCGGGGGCGCCCAGATCTCCACGAAGCATAGCAACTTCATAGTCAACCTGGGCGACGCCGGCTACTCGGACGTCCGCGGCCTGATAGAGAAGGTCCAGGAATCGTTCCACCAAACCTTCGGCTTCACCCCTGAGGCCGAGGTGGAAATCGTGGACTTAAACTGAGACGAGCTTACTCGTAGCTCAGGTGTGGGCATCCATTTTCTTCGCGCTGCCCGTTCGCTCTGGTACGACCTTACAGTAGACCTCCTGTGGCTCTCGGTCTTGTAACAGCTCCGAGAGCTTGATGCCGAAGTGCGCCTCATTCTCCTTCAGGAATGGGCTTATCACCTCCCAGTCCTCGGATGTAAATTCAACGATCTCTCCTCCATTCAATTGATCCACTGAGATCGTCCTGTCGGGATCGTTGACATAACCTGCGCCGCCCGAGGCGAGGGAGAAGAAGTTGCTGCCGGGGTAACGGTCGGGCAAGGCCACCATCCGGCCTCTTTCGTCGAAGGTTATCCCGTTGAGTATCAGGAAACCACCTCCGGTGGTAGCGCCGGCCATGAAGGATTCAGCAGCGTAATCTAAAGCGGTGCCGTTGATGATCGCACGGATGTTGCCCACGGCGTTGATCAGCGGACGGCCGGCCGCATTGCCCAGCACGTATACCACGCCGCCTTTAGCACCGTAGAGGAACGTTTGGCCTACCATACCGTGGATCACCAACTTGCCCGATTTCATGATCTGGCCGACCTGGTCCTGGGCGTCGCCGTGGACGTGGATCTCCGCGCCATCCAAGCCGGACCCGAGATAATCGCCGCTTGAACCGTAAACATCGATGCGGACACCTTGGCTGCCCGGTCCGAGCCCACAGCCTATAAAGCGGTCGCCGCGACAGCCGAAGACTACGAATCTCTTCCAGCCCAACCGGTAGGCCTCCACCAGCAACCGGGCCGCCGAGTTGGGACCCTGGGGCTCAAAGCCGGAGCAATCGATGAACAGCGTTGGGTCTGCGGTGGACGGTGTGGACGAAGTGGACGGTTTCAAGCCGGTACTGTTTGATAAGGGTGTTGGCTCTGGGGATGCGTGGCTTGACCCCGAGGGCGGGGTCAGTTGATGGCGGTCTTTCCAGCCTATCAGCCGGTTTTCCGCAGTACTCTTAGCCCCGATAGGCGTTACGGTCCGGAAGATATCATCCAGGCCGGCACGGATCTGCGCTATTACGGCGCTGCGTTTCTTGGCACCAGTGTCGTAGCGGCGATCGTTCAGTTGGGTTAGGAGGGAAATCACCCTAGTGCGGAAATCGGGGTTCCTGGAGGCAAGCTCTACCAGATCTGAGATGAACCGTTCCAATTCCGCAAAGCTCCATTGGGATAGTGCGGGATGGCCATTCCCCATGACTATTGAGTCGAAATCCAGCAGGGAGAAGGGCACCCCACCAATTTTTTTCGAGCCAAAATCGGGGAGATGAACCAGTTGATTCTGCTCATGCTCCGATGCCTGTCCACCCACTATCGGCACTATGTCGCGGTGGGTTTGGTCCTTTCGCAACGTCACCAGCTTTCCGAACTTATCGGTGCATTGCAGGGGCAGATTTCGCCTGTGGCCTGCCTGAATGTCGCCTTCATCGACAGGGCCGACGTTGAAGACGAAAGCGCCGCCGTCGCTGTAGCTACCTCCCCGGGCGTTCCAGTAGCTATCCGCGATGGGACAAACCCGCGGATCGTCGTTGGCAAGGCTTTTCAGGAATGCGTCGATTGCCTGCTTTTCCGATGCGATAGCGCCTATAGAGACCTCCCCTTGCTGCAGCGCAAATACCTGGGGTCTTAGCATTGATGTGTCGGTGATCCCGATTAACTGAAAGGAGTTGGTCCGTACGTCGTTTCGGGCGATGATGAAGAACCAGGGGCCGTCGGGTGAACCGTGAAGGTGCGCCCTCTGGATCGCCCGATAGATCTCCTGCTTCTCCGGCGGCAGTTTGGTGAGGTCTCGCTCTGCTGTGGGAGCCAAAGCCTCGATTATGTACTCTAGAGGATAGCCGTATACCCGATTGTATAGGTCGAAGAGGTAGACGGAGACCTCCGTATCGGTCATAAAGAGCGGGTAGTAGTTGCGCTGCCTGAGATACTCCGACACTCCGTAGTAGTTTGCGAAATCGCCGTTATGCACCAAGGCCTCGTCCAGACCGCTGAAGGGGTGGGCACCGCCGGGGTGCCACACCCGTCCCCTCGTGGGGTAGCGCTGGTGGCCGATCCAGACGTAGGCTTCAAAATCGTCCAGCAGATAGTACCTGGCGATATCCTCAGCGTATCCCACCGCTTTCAAGATCATCATATTCCGCCCATGGGATAGCACGAATGCCTTTTTATCCTCCCGGTCGCCGTAATACTCGCTGTTCAAACGGAAGGAGTTCTGGAAGACGAATTCGTCCTCGGCAGCTTGTAAGTCCGAGAACCCATGCTGCTGTGCGAATTTTTGGAGAACCCGTTCCTTCACCCGTGCGAAGTAGCGCACTACCTTAGGGGGTTCGATCTCCAACCCCCACTGTCTGTAATCGTCGGAGCTGGGCTGCTCTTCCACTTCGGCCACGTCAAAGTTAGGGAAGATATATTTCGCTTCGATTTCGCTCCGCGACTCTATCTCCAGGTAGCCCACCTGAACGGCATAATGCCTTGGGTATTGCGGAAAGCAGCCTGCTATGGCGACGCCGCCACCCTTCCCATTGCCCCGGTTGCGCATCTGCCCGCACGGTTCGATGAGATATTTACCCTTGAGAGGGACGGAGCTGGCCAGTCCGATAACGCCGCAGCCGCCCTCAGCCTCCTGGTTTCTCCCCGGGAGCACCGAGGGGTCGCCCGCTTGATACAGGGGCGGGCAAACCGCTCCCTGCAGTCGAGATCTGATTATCGTTTCAGGAAGATTGCTCATCTATTTTTACCTCTCCGCAGCAGGTCCGTACGACCTCGAAGCTCGGCGATGCTGCGCAACCCCAGTCGCCTCAGCAGAAGCGCCAGCTCTCCCTGCCATGCCGAGTACATATTGATGATCCTTTGCGCGCCCCATTCGGAGTTAATTATTGGCGATAAGCCGGGGTCGGTGGTAGCGATGCCCTTGGGGCACCCACGGCCTGACTCGCAGTTGGCGCAGCGCACACACTCCAACGCCACCAGCTCCGCCGTGCCGAGAATGACTCCATCGGCGCCCAGCGCGATCGCTTTTGCCACGTCGTAGGGGGTTCGTAACCCGCCGCTGGCCATCAGGGTCACCTCGTCCCTTATCCCCTCTTTCTCCAGGAATCTGTGGGCTCGCGGGATAGCGTACTCGATGGGCATAGCTATGTTCTTCTTGGCGATATCAGGTGCTGCACCCGTGCCGCCATACCCGCCGTCTAGGTGGATAATGTTCGCCCCCGCGTAGTAGGATCCTACCGCCACCATGTCTACATCCTCTGGTGTGGATACCTTTACGGAAATCAATGCCTTGGGGTTGATCGCCTTCAACCAGTCCACATGCTTCCTGTGGTCTTCTACCGAGTAGACGGAATGGAAGGGGAACGGGGAGAAGAGGTTGGTGTGCTCCACCGCCTCCCGGACTTCGGCCACATCCCTGGTCACCTTGTCGGCTAGTAGATGCCCACCCAGGCCTGGTTTAGCCCCCTGGGCGTATTTGATCTCGATGATCCGAGCCCATTGGAGGGTCTCCTCCCGCACCCCGAAAAGGCCTGTGGCGACTTGGGTAATTACGTGATCTTTGAATCGGACCAGGTCTAGTGGGTAGCCCCCTTCGCCGGTGGAGGTAAAGGTGCCCAGACGCTGTGCTGCCGTGGCCCGAGCGACCATCACGAACTGGGAGATGGAGCCGTAGGACATCCCCCCACCGTACCAGGGGACGCCCAAGGTGATGCGCTCACCCTCATCGCGTCGGTTAAGCGGTAAGGTCAAGTCAACTTCGGATAACGCCTGGCGGTACAATGCCTTTATCGATTCGATGGATGAGCGGCCCGAGGCCACCTCTTTCGCCTCTTCGTCCTCTACTGAGAATCGAAGCAGGTCGAATCCGCCGCCCGAGCGACCGACCCGGTACTCCTGTACTGCACCATGTTGACTATGGTAGCTGGCCAGAGGCCGGCATCCTGAGGGGAGTGCGGGCAGCCTGCCCGCACTCCCAGGAAGGAGGTTCATCAGTTCGCGCCTGGGCGCTACCCCGTGCTCGGCTTCAAACCAGGTAGATGTCAGCAGGTCGGCCGTCCACCTGGGGTCTCCCAGCAGTTGGTATCCTGAGGCGGGGCTAACAACCAGCGCCTTTTCAGGACATTCGGTGGTACAGTCGCGATCTCCCAGGCACCCTATTCCTGCGCACAGTTCGCTACGTGGTTGTGGGATACGGGAGAACCCATCGCCCGTAGAGTGCACACCGGTAGGGCAGACCTCGACGCAGATGCCGCAGTGAGTGCAGGCCGCAGAGCGCGCCACCTGCCACTTCGCTACCCTTCCCGCCAGAGGGGATGTATCGGTACTAAGCTGGTCTAAGGTAGTCATAATACGTTTCCTCTATCGTTGAACAGCGGAGCAAACAGCTCTGCTTCCAGCTTACTTGCCAACATGGACCGCCCGCGCTCGCCGCGCAACCTGCGCACCTCACGCATACCCATAGCTCCAAGCACCTCCAAAAGTTGGTTGCGCCAGGAGGCCATCAGATTCACTATGCGCTGTTGGCCCCACAAAACATCCAGGTCGGCCAAAGCAGCGCTGCACGATTTCACCTCTTCGAAGCAGTCTTGGCTGATGGAGCAGCCTAGCGCAGCCAGCAGCGGAAGGTCGATCACCACACCATCGGCACCAAGGATAACCGCCTTCGGCACATGCTCCGCTGCCGAGATCCCTCCGCTGGCGAGCAGGGTCACTGCATCTCTGAGATTGGCGGATACCAATCGATTGTGCACCAGGGGAAGCGACTCGTACAGCGTTGTGCCATCGTGGCATCTGCCGTCCCATCCAGCGGAGACGTGGATCGACTCGATTCCGGCTTGCACTAGCTCTTCGACCCGTGCAGGCGCTGAGCCCCCCAGAGATACCTTAACGACGACGACTCGCGTCGGCTTGCCCTCCTTGAGCCTTTTCACAGCATCGAAAACGTCCTCGGTGTCATCTATCTGAACTACCTGCTCTGTGAAGCTGGGGTCAGGTTCGAGCACGAAGGTGTGAAGTACCCGCGCTGCGCGCCTGATGGCCAACCGCACTCTGGGCTCGTCTGCATGAATGGGCAGAGAGCCGAACAGGATGGGTATAGGTATCTCAACCCAGTTGGGCGGCGCAGAGATCATCCGGCCTGACTCGTCGAACGCTAGGCGCAGGGGTCTGCGCCCGACGTCGATCGCGGTGCTGATATACTCGCGGCCATGGATGCCATCGCGGGTAGGTCGCACGATCTCGCTCATGTCGGTCCACATTTCGTCGAAGCCTTCTCCAGCGAAAGGTCCGCGGTATCCGGCTCCAGTAACCGGTATGCGACCCTCGTCTGCCTGACGCGCCAACGACCAGACAACGTCCGGCGTGTAGGGGCCGTAACCCAGCCTGCCGAATTCAGGATGGATGGATATGGAGAGGGCCTGTCTGGGGCACTCTTCGATGCAACGGTAGCAGGCTTTGCATTGATAATCAGAAGGTGCGGCCATCCGGCGCAGATCCGCGGGATTGCGGAAATGCACCCCGTAGATGCATGCCTCGCCACAGTGCCCGCAGTTGACGCAGAAGTCGTTGCGTTGGATCTTGAACTTCCCGAATCCATTCTCTTTCGGGAGCGCAGGGCTCGTGTCGATATGGAATTTCCCCCCATGGATAGGCGCCGGCACGGCTTCCGGTAAAGGCTCTTCCAGGGATGCCGCATGGCGGCCGTTGCCTACACCTCCGGATGATTCCCGGCCTCCGATTGTCTGATGCCCGTTGCCCGATGATTCCTGTCCGTTCAACCAGTTCTGGACCAGCAGGTCGCCAGGTCTTTTTAGGCCAACCATTCGATAGTAAGACCGGTTACGTTCGATCTCCACCAGGAACCGGCGAATAGCTTCTTCTGGTCTACCGAATCGTTCAGCAAGCAGGTACTCTAGCTGCTCCCAACCCAGCATTAGAGGTAACTGGGTCTGGCACACTTCAGCGCAAGCGCGGCAGCGCATGCACAGAAATGCCTGTTGGGCTTCTTCAGGGTCTACAGCTTTTCCCTCGACAAGCCGACGCGCCAACCATAGCTTAGCCCGAGCGGTAGTGCGCTCGTCTTTCGTATGGAGATAGGCTGGGCAGACGGAGATGCAGTTGCCACAGGAGGTGCATTGGTCGGCTGTCAGGGAGAGCTGTTCGAGGGGAACTGTGTCGAAGTCCAAAGGGTGAGGGCTAACGTGGAAGCGGGGGTCGAATTCCATCTGAGCGGGGGGGCTGACGCGAATGCCGGCCCCGCCTTTCGTGCTGTTTTTGGTAAGTACCCCCATTGCCGGCGTTAAAAGCGACACGAAGTCCATTCCGATCTTAAACAACCTGGGTTGGAACAGCAGACCGGTCAATCCCATGAAGCGAGAACGAACTGTTGGGAATTTGCCAGGGTTGAGCAAATCCTGAGGGTCCAACAGCCGTTTGGCATCCAGTAAACGCTGAACCCTCTCTTTCGACAGCTTCTCATTGGCGAAGGGGGCGTGCCAGATACCCAAGTTGTAGGGCTGCCCGTGCCACCTGCTGCCCAATCGATCGAGAAGCGATACGAAGACGGTGTGCGCGAGATAGGAGAGCTGTTTCCTATCGGTCAAAAACATCGGGATAGTTAAGGCATGAAGCCTGCTGCTGTGGCCGCCGCTCGAGGATGGCCCAAGGTCGGTGGAGAGAAGGTGGGCTTCAACCGCCAGATCGATACCCCATTTCTTGGCGGTATCGCTGGCGTCTTTCAGGAACGCTGCAGCTTTCTCTGCCGGTAACACTACCTGGCCGGCTAGAAGCGAAGGACCCAGACGACGGATCTTCATCGGGAAAAAGCGCTCGGACCACATGTGACCTGCTTTGGACCGGTCGGCCTGGGCTATTTCCGGGTGATCTCGCAACACCGCCTGTAGGGATGATTCTGTCTCGGCATCGTCCACGTAAACCAGTAACGATGGGCGTTCAGGCAGATATGGTTGATATCGATTTGGCTCGTAGTTTTGCCCATCTCCCTGGACATCTACGTGGTCCCATCTGTGGAGCAGATTGAGCGATTGTAACAGTTCGGTCGATATGTAGGTAATCGTGGCGGGGCGCACACCCTTTTTGTCCAATTCAAGCGCAAAGTCGAAGGCTGCCTCAGCGCTATCGAAGCTCAACAGGTGTGGTGCGCGAACGGGCGAGAGGGGGAGAATGCGCAAGGTTGCTCTGGTGATCACCCCCAACTGGCCCTCCGACCCGATGAAGAGGTCGAAATCCTCGTCATTTTTGCTCAAGCTCCGGATCCGCCCGTCCATGGTGGCCACTTCGATAGCCTCTACCCACCGGCCGACATGGCCATACTTCAACCCGTTCACACCGAAGCCGCCACTGGACAGCCAACCAGCTACGGTACCGAGGCGATTGGAGGGGTAAACTGGGAGCGTATAGCCCTGAGACTCCAACTGTTCCTGGAGCTTCCCAAATCGGGCTCCAGCCTCGACGGTAACCGTCGGATAGGGTTCAGTGGATACTTCCAGAATCCCATCCATAGGAGAGAGATCCAGGACTATACCATTCCTGGTGGGTGTTGGCCCGCCGAAGGCTGTAGAGGCGATACCCCTTGGTACTACGGCCATCTTATTCTTAGATGCAAAGGTCAAGGTGGTGGCTATCTCATCAGCCGTTTTGGGTTGAACAACCAGAAAAGGTGTAGTCCGGAACAACGCCTTCTCTAGCCACTTGGGAATGTCGCCCAGGTCTCGGGAGTATAGCTCTCGCTCTGAAGGCGCATCGGAAACGCGACCACCGTGGCCTATCTGCAACTGCAGCTCGTGGCAAAGGGCTGCGATTTGTTGTTGGCGCGAGGGCGTATCTCGGTCAGCCAAGTTATTCCAAAAGAGCATACCGAATAGCCTCTTTGAAGAAGAAGATTTTTTCGCTGATAGGTTGAGCAGCCGGGACATGGTAACAGTTAGATGGAGCGAGTGTATCGGCCCGACTTAGCCCGCGACATTATGAGCCAAGGACGGCTGTCAATCAAGGCTTTTTTGCAACATGCGAATCAGGTTGCTGAAGCCCTTAACCTCAGGGTTCCGAGTGGCGAGCATTCATCGTTGATGCTTATCTTAACTGTTGAATGTTGTGCGGATCGGTAAAGCCGTAGCGCCGAGGTCATCCCCGGCGCTACGGCTTTGCAGGCGTTTATTACTTGTGGATAAATAGACTAGAACCGCTGAGGGTTGCTGCTCGTGTTAACTTCGGTATCGAGTTTGGAGTCATCGTCAGCAATGGCGATTTCGACCATACCTTTCCCGATTGCGCGTAAATGTAGGTTGGAAGGAAAGAGATTCAGGAGCGTATCTGCCGGGTCTGCTCCACTGTAATGCTCCACGGAGAGGAGTAATACCCCGTTTACAAATTTTTGTGGGTTCGCATTGAGTACTCCGGGCAGCTTTTCGACCAACCGACAGAACTCGGCTAAAGATGATAAGTTATAGAAAGACGAAACGACCAGCATCGTCGATCGAGGTTCGGCGCGCATGGAAAGAGCTTCGAGCGATGCCTGCTCGGATGAATCATCAACGGCTTTTCCCCTCCAGGCCTTGTTAAAATCAAAACTAGACATAATTATCCTCCTTAGAGATGCTTCTTGAGCGGAAGGATAAGCAACGTTCGTGTCACTGAGCGTGTCACTGCGATTTCCAAAGGATTACTGATCGCTACATAGGTATCTAAAGGCGGGTCCAGGGCACTCAACGCGAGCGAGCACAGCGTTGAGGCCTGGCGGGCGTGACGCTGCGCTCGCTCGCGTCACGGGGGTGTCCCCAATAATTCGTTTTCCTATGCAGGGGTCGATAGAGAATACCCAGATAACAAACAGATGGGGCGGGTCCAAGACCCGCCCCATCTGTTTAAGAATCGCGATGAAAGTCGGCTACCTCTCGACTTTATCCAGATCCTCCGACATATCCTTAGTAAGATCCAGACGGTAGAATTCTTCAGTTCTGGGGAGCTCCATGCGGAAGTCGGATAGATAGTCGATCTCTATCCGCCCTTTATCTAACTGAAGCTCTAAAAGGTGGCCTCCAGCTTTTGCATCCTCCGTAAGAAAATGGAAGTGGTAGCCGGGGACATTCACCCCCTCCATGTAGCTGGGAAGGCGGAAGCCCACCAGGGTGCCCCTGACGTCGTGATATTTGAAGGTGGGCTGCGTATCGGTAACCTCTACCAGCTTGGGGTAGGGTTTGACCTGGCTAGGTACGCTTCTCGCCTTCATATAGCTAAACTCGCCTTCGACCCTAATGGCGTACGGTAGGTTCATGGTAGGCTACCGTCCAACACGATCATCTCGCCGTCCAGGGTATCGAAGGTTCCTAACCCGAAATCACCTCTCCTATTCAATTCCCTCACTAGCCGAATCACTACTCCCTTATTTGTTGTGTTGGTGTATTACCCTCTGGCTCGCTGCCAAAGCGCCGCAAGGAGTACCCCGGCCAGGATACCTGCTAGGAACGAAATCCCGCTGGCAAGCTGGCCAGATTCCACCGTGGTCCCCAACAGAATATCGCTCTGTTGCGGTGCGAACATCGTGATACCGAACACGAAAAGAACGAGCAATCCGGCGGCCATAGCAGCCATTTGTTGCCTGGCCATGCGTAGCCGCCTACCGGAAAGGAAGATGAGGGGGCCGGATGCGGAGTGTTCGCTTGCCGATCTGGATGAGATTCTGCTCAAATGGCGTTCGATAAAATCAAAAGCCTGGCTTAGCTTGGTGAATCCCCTTTTTGACTGGCTCTGGACGTGGCGAATCGTTCCGCGTCGTTGGCCTGGCTCTTCTTCCCAAATGCGGAGAACAAAAGAGTGAGTATTATCCTCTGATGGGGACGTCGAGTTATCCATATCCTTCAACACCTCCGGCGAGATGCTTTCGTTTTCGTATATTTTTTAGGCTTTAGTGTGTTGTGCGTGGATAGCATTACTCTCTTTCGTGTCATCGAGCGTGTCACTGGTGAGTGATGGGTAGAAACAGCTTATTTTCAGCCTCTCGGTTTAGGCATTAGCCGGGTGAGCGCTAGTCTGGCTGTCTGCAACAGCTTTAGCGATTCGCCGCTCTTGCCCTCCGCCATCGCGATCTCGGCTCTCAAAATGGCCACCTGGCTGCTGATGATCGGGTCGGCTCCCAATGACTCCGCTGCGCTGCACGCTGATTTCGCTTCATCGAAGCGCCTTTGCGCCAGCAGTTCGCCGGCACGCTGCAACTGATTGGCAGCGCTCTCTGTAATACCTTTAGACGCTATCTCGTAGAGCAGTTGCGTTCGTGAAGAAGGTGATACACCTAGCTCCGCTGCAAGCATGGCCGAACAACGTTTGTACACCTGCATGGCGGCTGAACGGTCGCCATTGCGGATATGTAGTTGCATCAGTGCTCGATAGTTGCGCTCTCGGAGAGGGTCTGCCTCGATAAGCCGAGTAAGCGTCTGTATAGCTTCCCTCGGCCGTCCGGCTTCGACTTGAGCTCTGGCCAGATGCCATAATCCTTCGATGAAGAGCAGGTGTATCCGCTCTCGCTCGACCAGCAACCACTCGTCGAAGACGGGCGCATCCCGTACCGTTAACCCTTCTAGCAGTTCGCCTCGGTAGAGCAACAGCAGGAGCGAAAAGGAGGCCAGATCTTGTGGAATCTGGTGTTTCCCTCCGATACCTATGCCGTGCTCCTGGAGTCCTCGCAAGAACTGCTGAGCGTCTATCCAAGTAGCCTCGTCAATGTTGAACCAGCAGGCTGAATCGTCGGACTGTATCTGATCCTTGCCGAGGGTTTTCCGGAGTTCCCAAAGGGTGTGCCGGAGTCGATATCTGGAGGCCTCTTCTGATTTATCGCTCCAAAAGGTGCTCGCCAATTTGGCACGTGGGATGCGCGCAGGGGCATTCATCGCCAGATATGCCATCAAGGCCAGAGGCTTTGCCCCTATCTCGGTTGCGATATCGGCACCATCCTTGAATAGCTGCGGTTGTCCCAGCAGCCGAAACTGGAGACCGACTTTGGTTTCTGGTGCCTCAGTGCTCATGAGTCCTCCTCTGAGGAGCTTTCCATTTTATCTCCCAGGCTGCTCCAGAGACTCCGTTTCGGAGGTTCGGCATCTAGTGCAGCTAGGGTTTGGCCCAGTCGATCCCATATCGGCTCGGTTTCTGGAGGCAGGATGGAGCGCACGTAAGTCATACAGTAGACGCCGACATCTCTCCGCAGCATGTCCATATCCTGGCGCAGGGTGGTGATTTGGGAGGATAGCTCGTCACGGAGCCTGGCGTCGGTTGTCATCTCATGTACCTTCCTCTTCAGCCCAAGCTGAGCCTGTAGCTGCAGGAAGGTCGCGACCTGCTTCTTTTTCTCTTCGCCGAATCGCTCACCGATAGGCTGGATGAGGATGTCCAGGTCGGCCATCTTCTGGATTACCGCCGATTCGCCCGAAGAGACCCCAACGTCCAATCCCAGGGTCTGCTTAAGCCATCGACGCTCTTCACTCAGCCCCCACATAATGAATCCGACTGTGAGAGCCACCCCTCCTAACCCGATGCCTACGGCAAACAGCAAGGTGTTAAGTCCGTCGCCAGCCCTGATGGCGTTGTTGAAGGCTGTGTGGAGGGCGATAGCCCCCACCCATCCCAGAATCAGCGATCCCACCCTGCTGAACCCGTGACCAAAGCGAAGTCTACCCAAAGATACTCCCACCAACGCGCTGGCGCTGCCATGCATAAGGGATGTTGAGAAGGCCCTGCTCAAGGTTACTACCATGCCGGATTCGTCTCCGGAGCGGCTTAGGTATAAAAGGTTTTCCAGGACGGCGAAAGCGGTGCCGGAGGCAAAGCCGTATATGGCTCCATCCACGAAGTAGGTGAATTGTGGTCTGCGCACAAGGTAGACGAGGATTAGCGACTTCAGCAACTCCTCGACGATGGGGGCAACCATGGTGACCAGCGTACCGAAGCCGACTATACTTAGGGCAAAGTTGTTGATCTGGAGAGCCCCGTAAAACGCGACCATGCCCCAGATCAGGCACAGCAAGATGGTCTGGTAACTGCCCGAAGCGTACAGATCCAACCAGCGGACCAGGTAAAGAAAGGCAAGCGGTATTGCTACCGCCGCTCCGATAGCCAGAATCATGTTATGAACTCCAGGGTATTAAGGCGTTAGAGAGAATAAGAGAGAAGACGAACATGCAGGCAAGAGTTTACACGTTCAGAGGTGCTTCTGCCAACTAGTAGAGCGTTGTCTCGGACTATTTTGCTGGATCGACGCGACCGGTTTAGGGGCGATAACCGGTCGCGACTTTTCCACTTAGAAGCCCGGCTGAAGCCTCTTTAATCTTCTCTTTGACGGATTGAGGGATCTTGTCTTCCCAATCGTGGAATGGGGCTAAGCCAACCCCACCGTTTTTGAGGTTGGATGTGACTACACCCGCCTCGACCGTACCAGCATTGACGGTCTTGAGATAGTCGTATACTGCTAGGTCGACGTTCTTCATGGCGCTGGTAAGCAACGCCTCCTTAGCCTCGGGAACGGTCAGGTACTGATCCATATCGACACCGATGGCCATGACACCCCTCTCTTTGGCTGCGACGAGAGCGGCATTGCCGGTTGTACCGCCCAACCCGAAGATTATGTCTGCCTTCTCGTCGATCAGCTTGAAAGCCGCCTCTCTCCCCTGATCAGGCTTATCGAAATGGTCGAGGAAGACGTTCAGAGTTTCAACCTGGGGATTGATAAATCTGGCTCCGTGCTGGTAGCCGGTGACCCACTTAAGCAAAGGGGGGAGTTCCATGGCCGCAACGGAGGCTACGACGCCGGTCTTGGTCATTCCACCGGCCACTACACCGGCGAGGAATCCAGCCTCATCTTCCTGAAACAATAGGGAAGTGACGTTTTTCAGATTCCCATCGTGGTAACAGTCCTTCTTAGTCTCGTCGCACACGCTGGACCCTTTTTCGGGGACGTAGGCTACGTCCAGAATGGCGAATCTGGTTTGCGGGTTCTGGATTGCTTTAGCCGCCGTAACGTCGGCCATCAGATAGCCTACGCTAATGACCACGTTGCAACCATCGGTGATCAGCTTGTCGATGTTAGCTGCCAGATCGGGCGAGTTAGAAGCCTCGATTACCTGGGTCTGGAAGCCGAACTCTTGGGCGGATTTTTGAACACCCTCCCAGGCGGCTTGATTGAAAGCCTTGTCGCGGATGCCGCCCTGGTCGGTAACGAGGCCGATTTTGATCGGTGTGGAAGTTGGAGTGGGAAGCGCTGCGGATGCCTTGGTCGGGATTGGACTTGGAGTTACCGCTTTCGTGGCTACAGGAGTGGAGCTGGGATTGGCAGCTTGAGTGGGTGTGACAGCAGGTCCGGAAGCCGACTCAGCGCAGGCTGTAACGAGCGCCATCGATAGACATAGAGTAAAGGCCAGCACAGACGGCCATCGAGAAAACATAGTGAACATTGCTCCTTCCAACTATCGGATCGTAAATGATGGAATCCGAGGCATATTATGGGTCAGGCCTTTTAGTGTCAAGAGAACGTAGAAGTTGCGATAGGTTTGTAGTACCATACAGAAGCTTTGATCTAATTTCAAGAATCTCCAGCACGACCATCCTGGTTGGGTCAAAAGCTGCTGGTTTTCTGCATTTTTTTCAACCGATTCAACCCAAAGCTAAAGGTATACCTATACCCATAACTAGGACACACCGGTTTGCGTTGATACCGATCTAAAAACTCAGGGAACCTCTTATGGCTAAGAGAGATGAAGGTGACGAACCGGAGATTCGCGAACGCAGGGCTGCTGGCTCAGAGCATATCGCGCCCTTTGCTGCGGCTAACCAAAGCAGCGTAGCTCATGGAGCAGGATAAACTCACCAGGGATCAGGCGCAGGAGCTAGAGAAAACCGAGGCTTCCGACGAGATCAGCAAGCTGAGCCACATGTTTGGGCGGATGGCTCTGGAGGTTATCGTACGCGAAGAGAAGCTTCGATTGCAGGTGCAGCAGCTCCGCATCGAGATAGACGAGAGCAAGAAAGTCCGCCAGGTTGCGGAGATAACTGAAACCGATTACTTCCAGTCGTTGAAACAGAAGGCAAGGAAGCTTCGGACCAACGCCACTCAGGAGGGGACACCGAGTAACAATGAGACTTCGGAATAAGCTGTTTCTGTCCATAATCGTGCCGCTCGTGGCCACATCGATTGTCACTTCGGTTTTTATTACCCGCGAGGCTATCAGCGCACAGCTAGATCAAATGGAGAGAGATGGCATCGCCATAGCCCAATTGCTGGGGGAAAGCAGCAGCTTCGCAGTTCGAGTTCCCGGGAGGGTGGAAGACATACTGGCCGAGCAGATGATCGTAGAGGCCACACTTTCTGCGTATTTAGTGGCGGTGGCCGAAGAGCGAGGAAAGATGTCTCCCCAGGAGATAATACCGATCCTAAAAGATGTAGCCGAACGTACAGTTCTGAGCGAGTTCTGGATCACCGATGAAACCGGCCACGCCTATCTTACCAACCAGGATGTGGAATTCACGTTCAGTCCGAATCCGCAGGAGCAACCTCAAGCGCATGTTTTCTATCCGCTTCTAGATCAGAATGGCGGGGTTGTTATCCAGAAGGCTCAAAAGAGGGAGATCGACCCGAAGGTTTACAAGTATGTGGGAGTCTCGGGGATCGACCGGCCGCGCATAGTTCAGGTGGGGTTAGAGGCGAAAATTCTCGAAGAGTTGAGCCAGGATATCAACGTCGATCGGCTCGTGAAGGAGTTGACGGGGAGAAGCGACGTTGCCGCTATCAAAGTGCTAACCCCCGCCGGCCACTACCTTGCGGCAAGCTCCATATATTCTGAGGACTGGTCTTATCCTTCAGGCAGCAGCGATACGATCCTGTTGATCGAAGCTTTGCGAACCAAAATGACGTACTCTGTCCTGTTGGACGATGTATTCCGTGTAGCTGTTCCTATCAAAGGGGCGGATGGGAATGTGCAGATCGTGGTGATGGTTGATTTGCTGACCCAAGGAGTCAGAGCAGCAATCCAGACAGGCATTCTTCAGAGTATCGCCGTTTCCCTTTTAGCCGTCCTTCTCGGAATCCTGATTTCGCTGGAAATTAGTAGAAGTATCACCAGACCCGTGATGTCTCTTGCCGATGCCGCTCGATCACTTGAGCGAGGAGAAACGATCGATTCAGGTCGGATCGCGGCAATAGCTTCGGGTAAGGATGAACTGGCCGATTTGGCAAAAGTATTCGATCGTATGGCGGTGGAGGTGCTAGCGAGAGAAACCAATCTGAAGCAGCAGGTAGCCCAACTTCGCATCGAGATAGACGAGAGCAAGAAGGCCCGCCAGGTTGCGGAGATAACGGAAACCGACTACTTCCAGGCGTTGAGACAAAAGGCAAAGCAACTCCGCGCCCAAGCGGAGCAATAAGGAGTCAATTATGGCCAAGATCGTATCCATTCACTCTTTCAGAGGCGGAACCGGCAAATCCAACACGACAGCCAATGTCGCGGCTATCATCGCTCAATCGGGCAAGAAAGTCGGAGTGATCGACACAGATATCCAATCGCCGGGCATCCACGTCCTGTTTGGGTTGGACGAGGAAAAGATGGATAAGTCGCTCAACGATTACTTGTGGGGTCGATGCCCGATCGAGGATGCGGCTTACGATGTCACGCCGACGCTGAAAATCGGAAGCGGTGGAGTGGCGGTAATGGGTGGTGGTATCCACCTGATACCATCGAGCATTAAGGCCGGGGAGATCGCTCGAGTACTCCGTGAAGGCTACGACGTGGGCATGCTAAACGACGGCTTCCGGGAGTTGATCAAGCGATTGAAGTTGGATTACCTGCTGATCGATACCCACCCAGGACTCAACGAGGAAACTCTACTCTCCATCACTATCTCTGACGTCCTGGTAATCATCCTCCGGCCGGACCAGCAGGATTTCCAAGGCACTGCCGTCACTGTGGATGTAGCTCGCAAATTGGAGGTGCCCAAGCTGATGCTGGTTGTAAACAAGGTGCTTTCCACCTTCGACCATGAGGAAGTCAGACGACAGGTAGAGAAGACTTACGGCGCTCCCGTAGCGGGAGTATTACCGTTGACGGAAGATATGGTGGGACTTGGTAGCAGCGATCTGTTCTGCGTTCGCTTCCCCGATCACCCTCTATCGCAACGGTTTCGAGAGATAGTCGCCAGAATCGTGGAGTGATATCTAGGAGGGATGATGACCGGTGGATTGTTTGACCGGCTACAGAAGGAGATGGAGGCCCAGGAAAAGGCCGCTGGGTTGAGCATGGCCGAAATTCTTACCCTCCCCGAATCCGAGCGCAGGCTGTTCAATTGGATGATGCGGGAGGGCGAGGTAAGTCTGGCAGACGTGGTGCTCCACGAGGGACAAGACGAGACCCACGTCCGCTCTATCCTGGCACGTTTGGTAGAAAAGGGTTTTGTCCGACAGATCGAGGTGCGAGGGGACTATCGCTATAAGGTTCGCCTTGCCCCCAAAAAGGGTCGCGACATTCCGCTGGATATCTGGCAAACCCTGGATGAGAAGGTAGAGCGTTAGGAGAATAATGTAGATGCTGTGCTTTCATTGCGATCAACCAGCAAAAGGGGTCTGCCGATTCTGCGGTCGAGCCCTGTGCAAGGATCATATGAAGAAGATGCCATACATCATCACCGTATACGTCGGGGATAAGAACGTTCCCAAAGCAGTAGTTGTAGGCGATGCCCTCTATTGCGGTGTGTGTAAGCCGCAACCAGAGCCGATCGAGATGCCGGAGCTGTACTAAAAGGTGTTTACCAGAGAAGAAATCCTAGGCGGTTTACAGGCCAAACGGGCGCGGACGCTGCTGTTCCTGATCGAGAGCCGCGTCGCTCACCTTGTTGCCAAATCCCGACAGGCGATGGATCCTTTCTTAACCGAGGAGGTAGAGCGGGAGCGCGACCTGGCCTACATTGATGCCTTCTCAGCGGGGCGCGAGCCTCCGCTGCGCCCAACTATCCAGGACCTGGAGCGGCACGCTCCTCAGTGGGCACACCTGGTGCCGGAGAACATCAGCCTTCGAGCTGCCGTTGCTCACTTCGTTGGGGAGAAATATCGGTTTACCAAGCAGTCCATCCCGGAGATTCGGAAGTCATTGGGGCTGGACACGGCGGACGTCCAGGACTCCTACCGGCGGTTGTATGGAAAGCCGCTGGAGAGCATCTATCAGCCAGAGATCTCCCTGCTGGATCGGCTCCGCTGGGCGCAATCCGCTGCATCATCATGGCTTGAATCCCTCCCTCCCTTCTGGGCGGTGTTCTCATTAACACTCACCGAGACCGTGGGCGCTGGCATCATGGCACTGCCCATCGCGGTGGCGATGGTCGGGCCAATACCCGGCATTGTTCTTTTAGTAACCCTCGGCTTGATTAACATATTGACTATCGCCGCCATCGCCGAGACGGTGGCCCGAACCGGTAGCGTCCGATACGGCAACAGCTTCTTCGGCCGTATCGTTGGAGAGTATCTGGGGGGCATAGGCTCGTCTATTGTGACCGTAGCCCTGGCTCTCATCTGCCTGGTAGCCATGCTTGCCTACTACCTCGGCTTCTCTAGCGTTTTAGCCGACGCTACAGGGTTGCGAGCCGAGGTTTGGGCCGCTTTACTCTTTCTGGTGGCGCTGTACTTTTTGTCCAGAGGATCGTTAAACTCGACCATTGCATCGGCACTGGCTATCGGTGCAATCAACATAGTTCTGGTCCTGGCCCTCGCCTTTCTCGGTTTTATGCATTTCAAACCGGAGAACCTGGCCTACGTAAATGTGCCGTTCATCGATGGCCGGCCGTTCGACCCAGGTATTCTGGAACTGATATTTGGGGTGGTCCTAGCGGCTTACTTTGGGCATACTTCGGTGGGCAACTGCGGCAAGCTTGTGCTGCAGCGCGATCCGTCGTCGCGCTCTTTGGTTCTCGGGGTAGCAGCGGCCCAGGTTGCTGCTATTGCGATCTTCTCTTTGTGGGTCCTGGCAGTCAACTGCGCAGTCCCTCCCCTTGAGCTGGCCAACGAGCAAAGAACATCGCTTACACCCCTGGTCGCTGTGGCTGGCCCAGTAGTCCATCCCCTTGGATCGCTCTTCGTCCTGCTGGCGATGGGGATGGCATCGGTGCACTTCTCCTTCGCGCTCTTCAACCTGGTCCGCGAACGGCTGCCTTCTGCAAAATCGCCGGTTCTCCTGCTGCAAAGGCAGCGCGGGCGGATAACCCTTAAACCTAAAGGCGATTCCAACCGGGATTTACGCCTTAGTATTGCGTACGTCGGGAACGATGGGGGGCAAACCCGGTTCCGAGTTGATGCCCTCAACGGTGGTATAGCCGTGGGCGGCGAGGCGGTTATTTCGGCATCTTGGGATGAGAGCGACCTGTTCGATCGTTTCCCCAAGCTTCGGGATCCACGAATAACGCTAACGGTGGACCTGCTGGAGGCAAACGCGGAGCTAGTGCGGCTGGGGCTATCCACACCGATGGAAGTTGAATACGAGGAAACGCCGGATGCCATCGGCACAAGCCTGCTGGACATACTGGCGGATTGGGGATCAGATGGGCAACTGCTGACATGGATGGTGAGACAGGGAGAGGTTAGCCTTACCGATGTGATGGCTCACCTTGGGCTCCAAGAGGGGGATGCCAGGGCAAAGCTGGAGATGCTGGCGAGTAAAGGTCGTGTGCAGCTGGTGTCATCAGGAGAAGCTACGCGCTACAGAGCAGCTTTTGGGCGGAAACGAGGCCGAAAGCTGCCTTCCAAGGTTTGGGACTCGCTGGATGGCTTGTACGATGATCGCACCCCTGTAGCCTCTCCACGGTCAAATGCCATCGAAAAACTCGTTCAAATGGCTCGTGAGTTCGCCGCAGGTCCGAGAGGGCGTTTCATAATCTCTCTCAGTCCGGTCCTGGCGGTGTTGATACTTGCCGAGGTGATGATAATCACCGGCTCCGGTTCCTTTTCCGAAATGTTGAGCTTCTTGGGTGTGCTAACGATCACTACCTTCTCCGGTATATTTCCGGTCTTGATGCTGATCTCTAGCCGGCGTAAGGGCGACATCGTCCCTCCGGTTGTCTACCGATTCATGGGGCACCCTTGGCTCATGGGGTTCACCTATCTGATTTTCGTTTTAAGCATCTTTATTCACGGCATCATCATTTGGCAGGGGGCTATTGAGCGTGCCGCCGCAATTCTCTGCGGAGTTGGCGTGTTGATCGCCACCTACGTGATCTTGAGGCGCGGAGCCTTCCAGCCGCGAGTGGTAGTAGAGTTGCGCCAGGATACTCAGGAAGATAAGGCTACCTTCGGCATTGTCACTACCGGCGAGATGGTCCCCGCAGATGTATCGCTGGAGCTGCTCGACGACAGGAAGCAGCTCCACACCGCCACAGGTACGATTTCAAACCTCGGCCGACTGCGTCGGGCGATTTTCAAGGTCCCCTCCGGCTTCGCCGGCGAGTTCAAGGTCTGGGTGCACCGTGTAACACCAGATGGGCAGTCGGAGAGCATTCCTGCCCGACTGGAGATGAAATGCGGCTGTGAACAACGGGAGTTCGACCTTAAGCTCACCGGCGGCCAGGTGGTGCACCCTCTCCCCGAGAGCGAGTGCTCCCTGGAGATAACGCTAAACAACACCCAGTAAGCAATAAGCGATTTGGATCGCGAAAGGCGCTAATAACGCGAAATGTGCGAAATGTACGAAAGTAGATTTTCGCGTCTTTCGCGTTTCTTTCGTGTATTTCGTAATCCAATCGTTTCGCGAAACAAGAGTTCTATGGAGAGGAAGCTGAAATGAAGCGAGTACAACTGCTCTTTGCCACAACGCTGGGTCTTTTGCTGATGACCCTGGCCGCCTGTGCGGCACCGCCGAGCACCCCATCGGCGCCACCTACGTTTACGGTCGCACCGAAAGCCGAATTGACAGCCACGGCATCGACGCCTGCTGTATCCACCCCAGCAATCGCCACGTCGTTTGGTATAGATCTTCGAGACATACCTCCCACACGCTCGATGGCCGGTTGGAAAAACGTGCCGATTCAGGAGTGCGGGGAGCCACTGGTCCTGTTGAACGGAATTCATCAGCATATAGCTGTAGATGCCAAGTATCAGCAACAGGGGATTGCCGAGGCCTCCACCCAACAGTACCTCCGAAAGGGAGCCGCAGATCGGCTAATTTCGGCTGCGAACAGGCTTCCGGAGGGGTATAAGTTCGTCATTTTCGACGCCTACCGTCCGCTGGCGGTCCAGCAGGCCCTCTTCGACAGCTTCAAGGAGATCGTGAAGAAGGAAATGCCGGGGGCCTCTGAGGATGAGATTTCAGAGGCGACCCAGAAGTATGTATCTCTACCATCCTCAGACCTGACCCGTCCTTCGCCACACGCCACTGGCGGTGCGGTCGATCTCTCGATTCTCGGGCCTGATGGGCAGCCATTGAACATGGGCACGGACTTCGACAGCTTCGAGCCACAGGCCGGGACCGGCTATTTCAGGGATCGCGCGGGAGACGAACAGATCCACCGTAACCGCCAACTGCTCTACACCCTCCTGGTCGACGAAGGCTTCACCAACTACCCCGAGGAGTGGTGGCACTTCGACTACGGCAACCAGTTCTGGGGCCACATATCTGGGAAACAGGCCATCTACAGCCTTGCAGATGCCCTGCCACCAGAGAAGCGAGGCCAGTGAGCCGTGGGGGGCGATCCCCGCTTAATGACACGTTTGATGACACGCTGAAGCCTCAGAATGCGCCAAACCGAGGTCCTGGAACATCTATTTTTTTTCGGAGAGCCGACGATTATAGATTGTGAAACATAGGGTGAGAGGGCCATGGGAGGTGCCGACAGATGAACGCGACATATCTTAGTAGGCGGACGAAGCTATTGGGCTCTATCTGCGGAGTGGTGGTTCTGGCGGCGCTCGTGCTTCTGTTCGCCCTCGTTGGGATGCCCGCTTCGGGCAAGCTGTTCGGCACCACCGTGAACGGCTACGAGATCAAACCGGAAGCCAATCTGGATGGAGCCGACCTTAGGGGGGCCGACCTGCGTGGAGTAGACCTCCACCTGGCCAGCCTGAATGAGGCCAAGCTAGATGGAGCAGACCTAACTGGGGCCAATCTGCAAGGAGCGAAGCTGCACAGGGCTAGCCTGTATGGGGCCAAGCTGGATGGAGCCGACCTGACCGGGGCCAGCCTTCAAAGCGCGAAGTTGGACGGGGCTAGCCTGGCAAAGGCCAAGCTGAGTGGCACCAATTTAAAAGGGGCAGACCTTTTTGATAGGGCGAATCTGGCAGAGGCCGACCTGCGCCAGGCCAACCTGTTTGGCGCCCGCCTGGAGGGGGCTGATCTATCGGGGGCGGATCTAACAGAGGCCACGTTGCGGTCGACAACCTTTGCCGAGGCCAATCTAAGCAATGCCAACCTGAGCAATACCGATCTGACCGGAGCCAACCTGGTCTACGCCAAACTGACCAATGCCAATCTGAGCGGCGCCAATCTGAAGCAGACGAATATGGCCTATGCCAACCTGACATACGCTAACCTGGAAGGAGCCAAATATTGCCGCACGATCATGCCCGATGGATCGATCAGGAACGACCAGTGTTCTTAGATGAGCATTCGACGAATCCATGTGACTCCTCATAAATGACACACCTGGTGACACGCCCGGGGCTTAGGATACGGACAAAACATGGCAGGAGATACCTATGGGAAGATTTCATTTGACGCAGCGGGCGAAAGTATTCACCAGCATCTGCAGCCTGGCGGTTGTGGTTGGGGTTGTGCTGCTGGTTTTTGGTTTCGCGGGGATGCCGGTAGGAGGTTATCTCTTCGGCACTGCCTCGGTAGACCGAGGCCGCGATAATACAGGCCCATACTTCGTACTGGAAAGCGGCTTCTTCGGGCAGCAGACCGGCACCATCACGCTGAAGAACCAAGCGGCAACACAGATCGCCCTGCGCTCCTACAGCTACACAGGAGGCGGCGATAATGGCGGCTACCATTTGTGGGGCTGGGACAATCTGAAACCGGGCGACCAGAAAAAGTTCGACTTCCAGGGTTCGTGGCGTCTCTACTACTTCAACGGCGAGCCTACGATCGTTGATTGTAGGACCTCTGGTGGCGGAGGGATCGAGGGCGGGCTCCGGATGGGCCCAAACAGCGTTGGCACTACCCCCGGCCTCGGCTCAGACGAACGCGGGCCATACATGGCGATAGATGCAGGCGGGATCTTCACAGGGGTCATTGGTCTCCGCAATGACTCGGACAAGCCTATTACGCTGAGATCTTACTACGCTGGCTATATTGGTCAGGGGTTCTGGGGGCAAGACACGCTCGCACCGAATCAAGGGAAGAGATATGACTTCAGAGGGCCGTGGCGCATCTACTACTCGGGGGCACTGCCCGTAGTTGACCACTATGTGCTGTCGGGTGGCGGTGCTGGCGAGGGCGGGCTCAAGATGGGCCCGAACGGCGGAAAGTCGTAGAAGCTATCTACAGGGAAGGTGGAGCTAACCTCTTTCTGGGCAAGGGTAGCTGACACGCTCGATGGCGTGTGGTGGCTGTGCAATGGGATCACCCACACCTGGGGGGATATTTATTCGAGCCGCGAAAGGAGATAGCAGCAGATATGTTAGGTCGCTTGTTGTGGAAACCCGGGGTCACGCTCGTAATCGGATTGTTGGTAGGTTTGGTGTTCGGCCTATTCGCCGCCAAGAACAGCGACTTTGGAAGCCTCTATGGCACAGCCGTTTACCCTACCTTCCAAGGTTACGTTTACGATGAAGGGGTGTTACCCACTCCGATACCGGTTTCCAGCGCCCAGACTGGGACGAACAGGCCCATCCAAGGGGCGAGAGTTGAAATCACGGTGGAGGGATTTGACCTTAATAAAGGCGTAGGTTGGGTCAGAACGTTCAAGGCGATTACAGACGCTAACGGCTTCTGGAACTGCGAGATCAACATGTCCAGGGCGGACAGTTGGACGATAAGCGTTACTCTGCCGGAAGGCGATACTCGGACGTTCTCAAGGGTCGAAGCCCCAGGAAGCCCCAACCTGTCCGGGCAAATCGTCCACTATCAAAGCCTGGAGGGCCTCCCGAACCCCGCGGAGATCAAGTTCTATTTCAAATAGGACCTGTTGGCGATGTCCTTTGTGGCGAGAAGTTGTGTATAACTGGCGACTGGATGAGATGTAGTGAATGACTTTTAAGCTATAGGCACCTGGGAGGGGTGGAACTTGAGAAAACGAATCGCAACCGCCTTGTTTGGCATTTTGCTCTCAGGCATTCTGACATATTCCTGCGCTAATACCAGAATGGAGGAGATATCCGTGCAACCGGAGCTAAGAGTATCACCTCAAGAGGCACTAGTCGGCGACCCGGTGAACATAACGGTGGCGGGGCTTACGGCTGGCCAGATAGCCTCCTTGACCGTATCCGGTAAGGACCAGTTTGGCAATAGCTGGTCATCCACAGCATCCTTCAGGGCAGACGAAGCAGGCACCATAGACCCATCACGTGACGCTCCGGTCGAGGGCTCCTACGATGGTGTAGATCCGGCAGGTCTGTTCTGGTCGATGACCTGCCAGCCCGCGGGGCAAATAGTCACTCCTTTCCCAGCCATGCGTACCGTTTCAATCGCATTATCCATCGACGGCCAAGAGAAAGCCAGCCAGGTGATAACGAGGATTGCCAATAAGGATCTCGACAGGCAGGAAGTCGATGGTGAGGTCGTCGGCATTTTTCTGAAGCCTCGCGAGGCCGCCAAGCCCCTACCGGCGCTCATCGTATTGGGAGGCTCGGAAGGTGGCGTTAATGAGGGCTGGGCGACCATCATCGCATCAAAAACACGGTTGCCTACTTTAGCACTCGGCTACTTTGGGGCTGAGGGGCTGCCGCCGACCCTCGAGAATATACCGCTGGAGACGATCGAGAAAGCCATGGATTGGCTGGCTAAACAGCCGAATGTCGCGTCCGACCGGTTTGGAGTGATCGGGGCCTCTCGG
>JBMNNU010000222.1:0-5501 GCA_050942695.1 Chloroflexota bacterium | reverse complement strand
GTTGGATCCCTGCCCCTGAACCAGATGCTTCAACGTCCCGATTAGGGGAGTAGGGTCGTCGGCTGGGGTAGGCTTGGCGAAATCCAGGTCGTAGATGGCATGCCCGAACTGCTCAAGGTGGGCGGCGAAGCGAATCTGGAATTCGCTCCAGTCTTCAGGCGAAACGTTTGAAGGAGGACCTGCATGACCATCTAACAAGGCTGCGATCCGGTCGGCGTCGGCCTTCGACAGCAGGTCGGCCAGCGCCGGGCGCTTGCGGCACCATTGGGCCAGATCGTAGAGCGACTTCTCCGCTCGGATGGGTAGGCTGTCGAAACCGAGCATGAAGGTTAGGGCGGCGGGGTCACCCTCTTTTCGAACCAGCTTGTCGTAGAACCAGGTGAAGACCGACTCGCTGAAATAAGCAGTCGGTAGGATGCCACCTTGAAGAGCTTGGATGTAGTGATCTATCGCCGTGGAGAAGACCTCACGCACGCCGCGCAGCAACTCAGAGGCAGGCAGCGTAGCCAGATCCTTCTCCTTCCAGTGAGCCACGCTCTCAGCGTACTCGGGGCGGGCCTGCTCCTTCCAGCGTCTGTCAGACGATCTATATGCAAACTTCGCGATACGCGGCATTAGGACAAGTAGCTTTAGCAGTTGCCCGGCGCTGAACGCTACGTCGTAGTAGGCATAGTCGTTGATCAACACAAAAAACGGATCAGGCAGCACGTTGGCTACCTTTATACCTACAGTAAAACGCCGGTATCCCTGGTTGATCTCCCTCTCGCCCATGCTAGCAAAGAGAGGTGTCAAAGGTTCGGGCATCAGCTCGATGATGGAAGAGCGGGCGTATTTCCCCTTGGGCTTAGGGAGCTTCCACTCCAGCGGAGCGACGGGCTCAGGGGGCAAGGCCGTGATGGGCCTGGCTTGGAGGATGGCAAATGAGCCCTCACCCCGACCCTCTCCCACAGGGAGAGGGAGCACCCCCTCACCTCTTCCCCGATGGAGAGGGAGCATAGCCCACTCGATGTCCATCGGCATGCCGTAGATCTCCTCAATCTGCACGCCGAGTCGGGCTAGTTCGGCGGCCTGTCGGTCGTCGAGCACGGGAGCGAGTCGCAGCTTCTCAGGTGTGGGCTGTTCCTCAGTGCCACTTTCCGTGCGCACCGTCATCACCTGCTTGTCGGACGTCTCTCGTTCGATCACACGGCTCGACGCCTTTTCTACAGTCAAGGTGTCTGGAGTGACCATACCGCCCACGATCGCCTCACCCAATCCCCAGGTCGCGGTGATCATCGCTTGATCTCTCGCGCCATTGACGGGGTTAGCGGTGAACAGAATCCCGGCGGCCTCGGCGGGGACGAGCAATTGTACCACCACCGCGAGGCTCACGGTGCCCTGGTCGATACCGTGTTGAGCGCGATAGCCGATGGCGCGGGCAGTCCACAGCGAAGCCCAGCAGCGCTTCACTGCGTCCTGGACGTCGATGGGGCCGTGGATGTTTAGATAGGTCTCCTGCTGGCCAGCGAAGGAGAGGTCCGGCAGGTCCTCGGCGGTGGCCGAAGAGCGGACGACGACCGCCGGATCTTCGCCGGGCAGGCCTTCGTAGGCCTTAGAGATGGCGTCGGCGATCTTAGGCGGCATGGGGGTGCGAGCGAACAGGTCTGCAATGGTAAGCGATGCCTTCTCTAGGGTGGAGGGCTGCGACAGGTTGATATCCTTTACGGCCTCCATGATAGCGGGCTGCAGGTTGTTGTCGGCCACGAATCGTTTGTACGCCTCCGTAGTGACGTGGAAGCCACCAGGCACTGGTAAACCGGCGTTCGCCAGTCGGGCAAGCGAGGCGCCCTTCCCTCCAACCTCTTCCAACGTCGCACGCTGATCGGCCAGCGGAAGTGTGTATTGATCTGTCATTGGTCGGCCTCCCTACATCGGCGAAATCAATAAGTCAGCAATGAATCCACAGAATGCACA
The DNA here is from genome assembly GCA_050942695.1 of Chloroflexota bacterium. Taxonomy (GTDB): domain Bacteria; phylum Chloroflexota; class UBA6077; order UBA6077; family UBA6077; genus JBMNNU01. The sequence goes on along the minus strand of JBMNNU010000222.1, from coordinate 3,548 downwards.
GATGTCCACAGAGAGTTGCTTCGATATCTTCACATCTGCATAATCTGTGATTATCTGCGGATAGCTTCTTTTGATACTATCATTCGACCCTATTTACCGAAATCAGGGTCAGGTTAAGGTCCCACAGTCGGTTCAATATCCCCCGCAGGGCAGATTGGTCCGCGACCGGACCGGTGAGTGTGGTTATGGATACCCCATTGTCCATCCGCTCAACAGCAACCGACATGCCGCTGAGCCAGTGCGACCAGCTCTCGTCGAGCCGGCCCTGCACATTGATGCGATAAGTCCACTGCTTATCACCGGCTTGAGTGTCCATCGGATTAATCCTTATATACGGACTCGCATTATTGTGCGTACTTTATCGCCTGGCAGGGATGGTTGAGACTAGACGTAAGTATAGTTCGAGTATAGGTTTGAGGGGCTGAGTTGGGGTTAGACTTAGGCGAGGGGGAGAATGTCCCGGCCTCGGGCTTTGGCAACAGCCTCGGTCCGATTCCTGACGCTCAGCTTGCCGTAGATATTGCTAGTGTGGAACTTGATAGTGGGCAGCGACACCACGAGTCTTTGCGCGATCTCTTCGTTGGACAGCCCCTCGGCAATCAACCGGAGCACCTCCAGTTCGCGTTCGCTGAGAGGCTCGACCAGCGAGTTTTGAGTGCTAAGTTCTGGGTTTTGGGTTCTGGGTTCAGATATCTTCCGGGTGATCGCTGAAAGCTGATTGCTGAAAGCTGATTGCTGACGGCCGGCTGGGAACGCTGCCAGTAAGCGTCCGACGTACTCTGGATATATATGCTGTGATGCCGCTTCGTACAGCAAGCGGGCCATCGGCTTTCCCTCATCGACGAAGATACGGACGAAGCCGGCCGGTTCGGCCAAGGCCAACGCTCGTTCCAACGACTGTATCGCCTTTGCATGCTGGCCTAGCGCCCGCGCGGCCAGCGCGATCAGTATCTGGTACTCGATTATCATTCCGATCCTGTTCAGCTTCTCGACGATGGGCAGCGCCGACTCCAGCAATTCCAGGGCCTCGCCCGGGCGGCCTTCGGCTATCCGTAATCGTGCTACTACAGGATACTGGTACTTTCGCATACGGCGAAGGTTGATGTCGCCTTCCTTCTCCAGCGCTTGGGGATCAACATCTCCACCGAGGCCGCACCGGTCGGCCCAGCGCCTCGGACCGTCAAGAGCCTGCTCCGGGCTGAGCGAAGGATCGTACTGAGCCACTTGCATCCAAGCCTCGGCCAGGTCAACCAGGCGATCGCCTATGTCCGTAGCTTTGAACCCGCTCACCGTCTGCCGCATCGTCTGAAGCGCCTCGCGAACGCCTTCCCAATCCCCTTTAGCCTGCCCGATGCGTGCCAGCGTGAGATGGGCCTCGACAACTGCCACCGGTGCCCAGCGTTCGGCAAGCGCTATGGCTTCGAGAGCGAGCTGTCTGGCGATGTCCAATTCGTTCCATTCGCGGGCGATTTCGCCTAACCCCACGAGGGCCTGGCTGGCTATTGGTAAGCGGTCGCCGTTGCCTTCGGTGGCCAGATCGAGCGCTCGCTGAAAGAGTGATCGCGCTTTTCGAAGATCCCCTTCACGGCGGCAGCGCTCAGCCTGGTAGTACACCGCGGACACGGCGACCATCACGTTGCCTGTCTGGCGACTGTCCAGGGCTGCCTCCTGGAGCACACGCTCGCTCGCAGCGGCGTCTCCGTTGGCGTGATAAGCGCCAGCCAGATTCAGCGCGGCTAACCCCCGTAAGAGCACCTCGTGCTCGGGCAATTGCTCAAGCGCGCTCTTCGAAAGCTCGATGGCGGCGGCGATGTTGCCACGATAACTGGCTGCCCAAGCCTGCAATGGCAGGGCGAGAAGGGCTGGATACCCATTCACATGGGCAAACCGCGCCTCGATCGACTCCAGGGGCGAGCCTCCAAACAGCATCACCCAGGCGTAGTACAGGGAAAGCGATGGCCGGGCGCGTACCTGCGTCTCGGGTAGGGCATCAAGCCACTTGGCGAGCGTCGCTGTTTCGCTGCGCATCAAAGTGGTCTCGGCGATGCGCTCGATTAACTGTGCTGCCCTCTCGAAATCCTTCGCCGTCAACGCGTGTTCGATCGCCTCGGCGGCAAATCCATGCTGTTCATACCATGTGCTGGCCCGCCGGTGAAGGTCCGGCGCAAGTTCCGGGTGAATCACAGCGAGTTGCTTACGCAACAGGTCGGCGAAGAGGCGGTGGTAGCGATACCACTTGCGCTCATCGTCGAGGGGGACAATGAACAGGTTGGCGCGTTCCAGCATCTCCAGCATTGCTTGGGACCGGGAGCCAGAGGTCGATGCAGGGTGCTGAGTGCTGGATTTTTGGTCCTGAGTCCTGAGTTCTGCGTCCTGAGTGAGCCCCCTCTCCCCACCCTCATTCCCTTCGGCCCTCCGGCACCCGACCACTGCGTCGCACAGTGGGCCGGTTAAGCGATCCAGGATGGATGTCTGGAGCAGAAATTCCTGGACCTCTTGCGGTTGCCGCTGGAGGACTTCCTCGACGAGGTAGTCCAGTATGTAGCGGTTGCTGCCCTTAAATTCCTGAATGAACCTGTGCACGTCGGTTCGGGCCTGCATGGAAGCCGCTGCCAGCCGAAGGCCTGCTATCCATCCCTCGGTGCGCGACGAGAGCGCGGCGACGTCGCTGGTATCCAAATTTAGACCCATCACCCGATTCAGAAGAGCTATCGCTTCGTCGGGGGTAAAGCGCAGTTCGCTCTGGCGGATCTCGACCAGGTGGCCGTGCGCCCTCAGGCGGGCAAGGGGCAGGGCTGGATCCGCCCGTGATGCTATGACCAGATGCATTTGCGGGGGAATATGGTCTAACAAGAAGGTGACCAGTAGGTGGATCTGCCGGGTGGAGATCAAATGGAAATCGTCGAGGACTACGACGAAGGGGTGTTCGATTGACTGCAAACGGTTCAATAGCGCTGCCTGGAACGCCTCGATTGAGGCTGTAGAACCCTGTCCCCCGGATCGATCCATATGGATCATGTCGAGCAGGTCGCCAGCGATGGATGGGTTGATCACCTCTAAGGATGCGCAAAGATGCCTAATGAAGCGGGTTGGATCGTTGTCGCCCTCGTCCAGCGAAAACCAGGCAACCGGGATGTTGAGCTGGCGAGCCCAGCCGCTCAGAAGCGTAGTCTTACCATACCCAGCCGGGGCGGAGACGAGCGCCAGCCTCCCGGAGAGGCTCTGGTCGAGCAGCTCGAACAGCTTCGGACGCTCCACCAGGTCCCGCCTGGCGGGGGGTATTAGCAGCTTGACTTTCAGCAGTTCAGGGGCGCTCATAAGCAATAATTGTAACATGGCTGATAGTGAAATAATGAGGGGAGATGATCCCCGAAGTCGAAGTAAGCTGAAGAGCCAAATCGCCGCGAACATGAAGACGTTGAGTACTATATGAGTTTGCCCTATACGGTGGAGATCCCCCGAACCGAGGGCGGTTACTTCGCTCGAGTTGAAGAGTTGCCAGGGTGCCTTTCTCAAGGAGAGACGAAAGAAGATGCGCTGTCGATGAT
>JBMNNU010000220.1:0-5505 GCA_050942695.1 Chloroflexota bacterium | reverse complement strand
AGGAGGCCTAGCGGTTACGTGGATTTGCGGGTCATTTTGATCTATTGGTCGCTGCATAGATCGCGAAAACGCGAGGTGAATCTCTCGGCATGGAGCGGACATCCGAGATGCCACGGGAATTATCCAGCGGTACAGAAACCAGTAATGACTGATGCAGGGGCCAGCAGGGTAGTAAGGAGGTGATGGGATGGCAGCAACTGCAGTAATCGAAGAGCTTTGGGACGCCTATTGCGGTAGAAAGGATACGGCAGCCAAGGAAAGCTTAATATTGCAGTATGCGCCCTTAGTGAAACATGTGGCTGGAAGGCTATCCATTGCCCTGCCTTCTGTTCTAGATATGGGCGATATCTTGAGTTCGGGAATGCTGGGATTGATCAGGGCTGTAGATCACTACGACCCCAAACGCGGAGTGCCATTCGAGAACTACGCAGCTACCTGTATAAAAGGGGCGATTCTGGACCAATTGAGAGCGCTCGACGTAATGTCTCGGTCGGTGAGACAGAAAGCAAGGGAGATAGAGAACGCGATGAGCACCGTCCAAGCCACCTTGGGGCGAGTCCCTACCGACGAAGAGGTGGCAGCCCACATGGGAATCGACGTGGATCTGTACCGACGCCGGTTATCAGAAGTTGGGCCCTCCACCGTTTCATTGGATATGGCTTTGGCTGGTGATGGCGAGGGGGATGTATGCACGCTCATCTCTACACTGGAGGACACCAACAGTCCGGATCCAGTTTCTATTACGGAGAGGCGCAGCCTTATCGACGCGCTCATTGAGGCTATCGAGAAGCTGAGCGACAGAGAAAAGTTGTTGCTCTCGCTGTACTATAAAGAAGAGCTCACAATGCGGGAAATCAGCGAGGTAATGGGCATCTCGGAATCCAGGGTTTGCCAATTACACACGAGAGCGATACTTAGGTTGCGCGCTCAACTGCGATTATGGAGGAAACCGGATGAGGCCGAATAACGGGGCTCCCGGCCGGGTACAGGGGGTGAAACGTTGATTAGAGGCATTGAAACAGCAACTTCAGCGATGAGAGCACAGATGGCACGGCAGGAGGTGCTGGCTCGAAATTTGGCCAACTCCACGACGGCCGGCTACAAAGAGGAGTTCGCCCCCATCGATGGATTTTCCGCTAACATCAATCGATCCCAGAGAGCTGAGTGGCTAGGTTTTGCCCGATGGGATACGGGGCGACCCCATATCGGGAGTATGGGTACGGGGGTTGGGATCTCGCGGGTGGCCGTGAATTTCCGGCAGGGGATTATCCAACAAACTCATCGGCCTCTGGATGTCGCTTTAGCCGGAGACGGTTTCCTGGAAGTCAGAACAGTTGAAGGGGACTACTTCTTTAGAGGTGGGGCTCTTCATGTCGATGCTAATCGGCGGTTGGTGACCGACGAGGGCTTCTTCGTTTTGGACTCACAAGGGGAGGTGATAACGCTAGGAGAAGGGGAAATCGCGATTGACAGGGATGGCACTATCAGTGTAGATGGCGAAACTGTGGCTCAACTGTCTGTTGTAGAGTTCGAGCCTGGCACGATGTTAGCGAAGGTTGGAAGCACGCTCTATACTATTGACGATCCCGATACCGCTCAACCTATGGCAGCCCAGGATACTGAAGTGCGGCAAGGTTATCTGGAGTCATCGAACGTAGACGAAATCTCGACCATGACTGAGCTGGCATCAGGCCTGAGGGCGTATCAAGCCAGCCAGCGGATGTTGCTGGCTCAAGATGAGCTACTTGGCAAAGCTGTTAACGAGGTTGGGCGTGTTTAGGGACTATCGGCCCTAAAGTTACGGGACGATCTACCGATAATATTAAGTGTGAAACCAGATCGCAAAGGCAGTCCTCCGGGAGGGTGTAAGAATGGATATATCCGGCAGCAATCGAACGGAATCAGGCCTTATTCGTGACCTGCGTCTTGTCAAAGAGGCTGGCCAGAGCCGGCCCAAAGCTCAAGCTGACTATCGCGATGAGATGGGTTCGGATAAGGCTATTATCTCCAACCAAGGTCAACTCCTCCAACGTCTTAGCGAGGCTGTACGCGAATCGCCTGACGTTCGGTCGGAAAAGGTCGCTATGCTGCGGGAAGCGATCCAGAGTGGGCAATATGAAGTTTCAGCGGAGGAGATAGCCAAGGCAATTCTGGCATCGAGGAAGACATGAGTCTAATGATGTCTGCGAATCAGTTACCCGCTCGGCACGAAGTTGAGTGCGCCGAGCTATTATCGGTTATGCAGGAACAGGAGAACATCTGTAAGCGGCTATTGGAGCTGTCTCAGAGCGAGCGAGTTGCTCTTTCCGACGGCCGCATCGACGATTTGGAGCGAACTACCGCCGAGAAAGCCGGATTGGTTAGCCAGATGGAGCGGCTCGAGAGCAAACGGCGTAATCTTGCGCATGAGATAGCCATGTTAGTTGGCCTATCAGGGGATAACACCCTGATGGAGATAGCTACCAGGTTGAAACCCAAAGATGCGGACCTGCTACTTCGGGTCAGAACCAATGTAATGAATACTGTATCAGCTCTTAGAGACTCTAACGATACCAACCTAGCTCTGATGAGGAAGTCTCTTGACCTGGTAAAGGATTCCATCAAAGAGTTGCGCCGAAGCACGAGCACAGGTAGCAGCTACGACAAAGATGGCAAAGCTTCATCGAATGCAAGAAGTAATCTGATGGTGGACCGTTTAGCTTAGTTTCTGGACTAATTTTTGATTGCCGGGAGAGAAGATGGGATCAGCCTTCTTTGGATTAAACATCGCCTTGCGGGGTCTGACCGCCCAGATGCAGGCTTTAGATGTGGTAGCTCACAATATTTCGAACGCTAACACCGAGGGCTACTCTCGACAGCAAGCGGTGTTGAAATCCACAACCGACGTTGGTTGGGGGTTTAACAAGCAGATTGGTTCCGGTGTAGAGGTCGATTCTGTGCGCCGGATACGAGACGCATTGCTTGACAAGCAGATCAGGAACCAATTGTCATCTCTCGGAAACTGGGAAACCAGGCAGCGTTATCTTGAAGAGATAGAGTCGATCTTTAACGAGCCATCCGATATCGGGTTTGCCAGCCAGTTCGACCGGTTCTGGGCAGCCTGGCAGGACCTAAGCTCCAGCCCGGATAGTTATTCAGCTCGATCCGCATTGGTGCAAAATGCCAGTGTTCTGGCTGATACACTCAGGAGAGATTACCAGCAGCTTGCCGGAGTACGCGCCAGGTCCGAGAATGAGATAGACGCAAAGATAAACGAAGTCAACGGGTGGCTATCGGACATTGCCGAGCTGAACCAGAAGATAGCGAACGAGAAGGCAGTAGGGCTGGACCCCAACGACCTCTCCGATCGTCGAGATCTTCTCCTGGATAAATTATCCAAGGCGCTCAAGGTCCACTACCAGGAAGAAGCCAATGGATCGATAACCGTTAGGTTGAACGATTCGGCCGGAGACATCCTAGTTCAAGACAACAAATTTTACAGCCTCGGACGAAGTGGCGACTTCGGTCCGATCCAGACAAACGACGGCACCGTCGTGATCGTAGAGGACAGTGAACTGGCAGCTATGGTATACATGAGGGACACAGTACTAAATCCTTCGTACGAAGGAAGCCTGGCCTACCGGCTGAACGAGCTGGCAGCCGGGATAATCGCCCTCGTCAACAAGTACCATAGCATTGGATTTGGATACGATGGGGAAACCACGGGTTTGAATTTCTTTTCCGGATCCGACGCATCCGATATAGCCGTCGATAGCGTAATCGTTGCGGACCCCATGAAGATCGCCGCAGCTTCAGCCGCACATGAGCCCGGGAATGGTGAGCAAGCAATCCTGATCGCCCAGAAGCTACAGAACGAATTGGGGATACCTTCCGGCTCTCCAACCGCAACGATCCTTGACTGGTACAACGGCTTTATAGCCAAGCTAGGGGTCGACACGCGCCATGCACAAGACATGGCAAGCAACCAGGGGCTTTTGGTTTCCCATTTGAAGATTAACCGTGAGTCCTTCTCCGGTGTATCGTTAGACGAGGAGGCGGTTAACCTTATCCGATTCGAACGAGCCTATCAAGCATCGGCAAACGTAATGGTCACTATCGATGCCATGCTGGACAAGTTAGTTAACGACGTTGGTCTCGTCGGAAGGTAGCCCGTTTCCAGGAGGTGAAAAATCGTGCGAGTAACGCAGGGTATGCTGGTAGAAACCATCAGGGCCAATATCAGCCACAATGCTCAAAATTTGAATAAATTACAGGACCAATTATCCTCCGGCAAGCGGCTGCGGCGTGCATCGGACGACCCCGCCTCGCTGACACGCGCCCTTACACTGAGAACTGCAAGAGCCAGGAACGAACAGTACCTGCGAAACATCGAGGTAGGGCGAAGCTGGCTTGAGGCCACGGACTCGGCATTGGATCACCTGACGGGAATCCTCACGAGAGCAAGGGACATCGCCGTAAGGGCTGCATCGGATACTCTGGGTGAGGACGAGAGAAAGCAATTGGCCGCTCAGGTCGAATCCTTGCTGCAGGAGGCTCAGGCCGTAGGCAACACAAAACAGGAAGGAAAATATATATTCGCCGGGCGGCAACTTTCGAACGCCCCGTTCGATATCACTCAGGATCCAATCTACCGGGGGGATTATAACGCTCTTCACCGTGAGGTAGATGCCGATGTTACTATGCAGATCAACACGCTCGACAACGAATTAATGATCAACGTAACGGACTCTAGCGGGGTAACAACCCAAAAGGGAGTGATTGAGGCTTCGTTAACCGTCCTGAAAGCTATGGAGTCTACACTCACCGCCGGCCAGGCGGTAACCGCAACCCAGACTAATGAGCTGACGGAGTGTGTTCACGGCGTTTTAGAGCTACGGGGATCTGTGGGGGCACGGATGTCGCGGTTGGATGCAACCGCAAACGTGCTGGAGGACAATCAGCTCACCAATAAGGCTACACTATCGAGGGTTGAGGATGCTGACGCGGCAGAGGTGATGACAAAGCTGATGATGCAGGAAACTGTCTACCAAGCAGCGTTGATGGCAGGGGCTCGGATTATCCAACCCAGCCTGTTGGATTTCCTACGCTGACACCAGGGAGTGTAAAATGCTGATAAAAATAGCCTTGGAAGACAGGGTAGAGCAGGTAGACGTTCCCGAACATGAGATTCTTGAGTTCCCTGAAGGATTGATCGGATTTGAAGATTGCACCCGCTTCGCTCTATTCAATCTCGACGTTCCGTTTCTGCTATTGCAATCAATCGCAGACCCATACCTGGGTTTTGTTCTGATTAACCCTCTCCTGATAGATCCAGAGTACCGTGTGGCTGTGGGCGATTCCGTCCACCGGGCTCTGCGGCTGCAAGATGGAGAGTCACCATCCTTCCTGGCCATTGTCTGCCTATCAACAGATGGCAGTCCAGCGACTGCTAACCTCCGGGCGCCGATAGCAATCAATCCCAGCAGCCGAATCGGGATGCAGCTCGTACTACAGGACAGCGATTAC
>JBMNNU010000219.1:0-5525 GCA_050942695.1 Chloroflexota bacterium | reverse complement strand
CCAGATGGCGAAGGTGCTGTAGCTTCTCGCTGAGTTTCACGTCTCACCAGCCTTGCAAATTGCAAGCCACTATATAGCAAACTGCAAGGCCAGCGTCAATTAAAAACTTTACACCTCACAGTCGATGAATTTTGTTTATAATCTTATAATAGGCATTGTCGATTTTGTTTGTGGTATAGCGATTAGCTGCCTCCGGCTCCAGAGGAGATGGTAGGTGACAAGGTCGGTCTCCGTTATTCTGCTTCTTGCAGCTTTCTTTCTGCTCACAACCAGTTGGGCGCTGTCGCCGACACAAGAGCCACAGGAGGTTTACCCAACTACCCAACCCACCGCGCCTCCTAAAGATGCAGTGGTGGGCGGCCCTAGCGAAGTAATAGCTCAGACTGCGCGGGAGGTCGGCCTGTCAGCCGACCTCGTTGAAACCTACGGACTGCTGGGAGTGAGAGCAACGGCCTCCGCGCCGAATCCGTCGTCCAGCCTCATCTCCACCCCCAGCCCGGAAACGTCTGTCCCCATCGCTTCCGCCGCGCCTCCCTTCGACACCGCCAATACGATACCGGCTGCTACATTCACTGCTACAGTGGAGGCTGTTTCTCCTGTCCCTACGCCTGTGTTAGCCAACGCGACATCCACCATGTCTCCCCCCCAGCCTACTGAGTTCGTCCCAACCGGTACTCCCACTTCCCACCCAATACCAACATCAACCAGGACGCCCACACGCCCTCCCAAACCAACCCCAACGGCGACGGCCGAGCCGACTAAAAGTGGTGTCGCCACTGTGGCTCCGCCGAAGCTGCTTAGGCTCCCGACAGTGGGAATCGAGGCTGCTTTCGAGTTCGTTGGATTAACACCCGAAGGAGCCATGGATACCCCCAAAAACCCGGATAAAGTCGCCTGGTACCAATTCGGGCCGAGACCTGGCCAGCCAGGCAACGCGGTTATTGCGGGCCATGTGGATTGGGCCGGCAAGGTGAGGGCTTTTTGGTGGCTAAACAGGCTCGAGCCCGGGGATGTGGTGGAGATCATCGACCAAAAAGACAATAGCTACAGCTTCGTGATCAAGCGAAAGCAGTTGTACGATGCGTCTACCGCGCCGGTGCAGGAGATCTTTGCCGGTTCGGGCGCCCCAGAAATAACCCTGATCACCTGCGGCGGGGTTTTCGACCACCGGACCAGGCAGTATCTCAGTCGCCTCGTTGTTCGCGCTGCGCTACAATAGCCGGCAATCGAAGTTCGTAAGAGGTTGATTGTGCTATGAAGCGGATCAGGATCAAACAGGTGGATGCCTTCACCACGGTTCCCTTTGGCGGCAATCCCGCGGGCGTTGTGACCGATGCCATGGACCTCACCGACGGCGAGATGCAGGCGATAGCTCGGGAGATGAACCTATCAGAGACCGCCTTCGTCACCCCCTCCCAGGAGGCGGATTTCCGGGTACGCTTCTTCACCCCTCTCAAGGAGATCGGCCTGGCCGGCCACCCCACCATCGCCACCATGCACGCCCTCGTGGAAGAGGGGAGGATACCGCTGCATGAGGGCGTCACCACCGTCACCCAGCAGTTGAACGTCGGCGTCCTGCCGGTGGAGATCTACGCATCGAGCGGCAAGGTGCAGCAGATCGTCATGACCCAGAAGCAGCCGGAGTTCATGTCCATCCACTCCCACGCCGAGTGGGCGCGGGCTTTCGGCATCCCGCTGGATGCCATGGATACCAGGTACCCGGTTCAGACCGTGAGCACCGGCACCCCCCAGTTGATGGCCCTGGTGCTGGACCTCCAGGCGCTGGAGACGATGAGGCCTGATTACGGCTACATGGCCGAGTTGACGGAGCGGGGCGATTTCTTCAGCATCCACGTCTTCTGCCTGGGCGGCTACTCCCCGGAGGCGGACGTGCACGCACGCCACTTCGCCCCCGCCGCCGGCGTACCCGAGGACCCGGTAACCGGCTCGGCCAGCGGCGGGATGGGCGCCTACCTGGTGAAGTACGGCCTGGTGAACAAGCTGAAGCTGGTAGCGGAGCAGGGCCACATCGTCGGACGGCCGGGGACCGTCCATATCGAGGTGATCCTGGATGGCGACGAGATCACCTCAGTGAAGGTGGGCGGCCAGGCCATCACCGTCATGGAGGGGGATATGTTCTTCTAACCCTCTTGTGGCACAACCGCGATCGCGTCTATCTCCAGCAGGAAGTCTGGGTTACCCAGAGCCGCCACGTAGACGACGGTGATGGCGGGCGGGTTGGGACGGTTCCCCCACACCCTGCTGAAGGCCTCCAGCGCAGGCCGGGGGTCCTGCCCCTGCACGGCGTAGATGTTCCACTTGACTACGTGCTCCAGGCCGGCCCCTCCGGCCGCTAGGGCTGTCTGTAGATTTTTAAGCACCTGCTCCGTCTGCGCCGCCAGGTCGCCCTTGCCGACGATGGTGCCCGTGGGGCCGTCTACGGCATCCTGCCCGCCAACGTAGATGGTCTTCACGTTGCCTGTCGTGACCACCACGTTGGAAAAGAGCGGGTTCTTGATCAGCCCCTCTGGATTCAGGTACTGAACTTGTCCTTTTCGATCTGTGGAACCCATAGGAAACCCTTCTCCTCGTCAACTCTCAAGATCTTACCTTTTTCAACCGAGATTGGTACATCTGGAGGATCTCTTCGGCTGTTGTGGCGTTCTCCGGCGCTTTATCTGTGCGATACCGCCCGGTAAAGCGCGGAAATCGGATGGCCAGACCTCTCTCCGGAGCGACTACCCCCCAGTCGGTGGTGTGGATCGGGCTCTGGGTGATCTCCGCCCCCAGCACCTCGATCACTAGGACGGGAGTGAACCAAACATCCGGCTTCATGCGGGCGTCCACCCGTGGGTGCCGGTGGTCCAGCCGATAGGGCTCCAGTCGCTGGGGCAGTTCCGCAAGATCCTGGTCGGTGAAGCCGGTGCCGCACTTGGTCACTGTGGGGAAGCTGTCGGTCTTTGGATCGTAGACAGAGAGCAACAGCGCCCCATAGGTACCGCCCCTCTTGCCCCGCCCATACAGGGCGCCCACAACCACGAGGTCTACCGTATCGGTCATCTCGCTGACATACTCGCGTTTGTATTTGATCCAGTTCCAGCCCCTGGAGCCAGCCTGGTATACGGAGTTGGGCTTCAACGACTTGCAAACCAGCCCCTCGCACCCGGCATCCAGTGCCTCCTGGAAGAACTCGTTCAGCTCATCTACCCTGTTAACTACCTTGCCGGGCGTCGGCTGTAGCCCGTGAGACGGATGCACCGTATCCACGAGAGTTTTCCACCGCTCTGGCAGCGGCCTCGGGGTGAAGTCGACACCCTCCAGGTAGAGCAGGTCGAAGACGTACACGAACACCGGAAACTCGGCTGCCATCTCCGCGACGCGGTACTTTCGCCGACGACGCATCAACTGCTGGAACGGGAGCAACTGGCCGGTTTCGGGATCCAAAGCCACCGCCTCAGAATCCAGGATGGTGGTGTGTGCTTTCACACCCTCCAACACCCACTCGACCGCATCTGGATACTGGTGGGTGATGTTCTCCAGCCGCCTGGAGAAGAGCATCACCTGATCACCTATTTTGTGGATCTGAAGACGCTCTCCGTCGTACTTGTACTCAGCCCTGCACGATCCACCCAGCTTCTCCAGAATCTCTTTGGGCGAGGGCAGCCTTTGGGCGAGCATCGGGCGAACGGGCTTTCCTGGCTGGATATGAAAACCGCGGATAGCCTGGAGCCCGCCCTTTGCCACCGCCGTAGCCACCGCCCCGAGGTCCGAACTGATGGTGTAAGCCCGCTCGATCTGCTTTCGTGCGGATTTTCCGCCTCCGTAGGCGATGGCGAGCGCATCCAACATTGTCATATCGGCCAGTCCGAGCCGAAGCTTTCCTGTGGCGGTTCGAACTATGTACTTAGCCTCCACCGGGGTTGCCTGGCGCAATAGCTCGGCCAGATGCTCAACCTTCTCAGCTACCGATCCTGGCCCAGCCGTGCGGGCTATTGCGTCGAGCCGTCGATAGACCTCCTCTATCGAGAGATGGGGGGGCGGTCTCCGCGTTCGTTCCAGGAGATCCTGGGCGGTAGCGCCGAGATCACCGGTCGAGTCCAGGCTCGCCTTCACATCTTCCTCGGAGACGCCGGAAGCCTCCGCCACAGCCCTGATAGCAAGCTTCTCCGCCATCCCCATCTCCACCGGCACGAACTCCGGGTGCAGCTTGCCCTGCGTAAGGTATACCATCTGATGGACTAGCTCCGGTGGCGTCTCCCTCAGCAGATCCACCAGGATTTTGGTCATCTCCGTTCGCTTCGTGGTCGCGATTACCTTCTCGTAGCTGTCCACAAGTCGTTGGTAGAGCATCGGTACCTCCTGGCAGTAGAACAGCAATCTTCAGGCCCGTACGCCACTACCGAGGCATGGTTAACGATAGGAGTCACAATGTAGCGTTGGGGCTTGTCTCCAACGTGGTACCACGTCGGGCACAAGGCCCGACGCTACATCTTGACGCCGTAGCAGGCCAGGATCTGGCCGTGGTAGATCCTGTGGTAATCACCTGATGGGTAAATTTTGGAATCCAGTTCTCGAGCCAGGTTTGAGGGGACCATGTCGTGGCGGTGGACCACCCGGCACTCGAAGTGGAGAATACCCTGCTCTACGATAGGTGAGCGCACCTGGCGAGATGGCGCGGGATTGAGTCCGGAGCCGGCCCATTTGTCCTCGTTCCTTCCCGATACCCTGCCCCAATAGCCCAACGCCTCCTTCAAGCTGGGGGGCAGGATGTTTACTGTGAAGTCGCCGGAGTCTTCCACCAGGTTGAATGTGTTGCGGGAGTGCCGCACCAGCACCGTGAAAATCGGCTGTCTCCATATGATCCCTAGAGAGCCCCAGCCGATGGTCATTCCGCTGGCTTTCCCCTGCTTGTCTATCGAAATCAGCAACGCGCCCTCCTTGGAAAGAGCCTCCATGGTGGGCAAGAAAGCATCTCGGTAGTCTATCTCTACTTTAGCCGCCATCTCCTAACCTCCCGGTCGTTATGTGGGTTTACCCCACGCCATGTTTGCGATACCAGTCAATATACCATCGACCGTCGAACAAGGCGATTGCTCGACTACCATCTTATGATCATCTAAGGCGACTCCTACGAGATTCTAATAATGGGAGAGTATGCTTCCACCTTGCACGGTCTCGCGACGCGACAAGGAGGATTCTTTTAATGCCGACTTACGAATATAGATGCAAAGGATGCGGCGCCACTGTGGAGCGGTGGCAGCGATTTAATGAAGCCCCTCTCACCGAATGCCCATCGTGTGGTGGAATTCTGAACAGGGTAGTTTTCCCCGCCGGCATTATCTTCAAGGGTAGCGGCTGGTATTGCACCGATAGCCGGTCGAAAAACAGCTCGGAATCCGAAAGCAGCAGCACCAAGTCCGAAACAGCCAGCGCAACAGCTTAAAATTACCAGGATGGGGGCAGGGTGTTTACTGCTCTCTGCTCTTGCTAACCTTCTGCCTTACCCTGCTCCCCCTGTTTCTTAC
>JBMNNU010000218.1:0-5549 GCA_050942695.1 Chloroflexota bacterium | reverse complement strand
GGTATGCCGACGCTGTGGTACACCTCGGAGCCCTGGTTGGTGACCCTGCCTGCGCTCTCGATGAGTCGCTCACGATAGACATCAATTTGGCCGCTACACGTGCGATCGCCGAGGCAGCCAAGGGCCTTGGTATCGAACGCTTCGTCTTCGCCTCGACCTGTAGTGTCTACGGCGCGAGCAACCAGGTTTTGAACGAGCAATCGGCATTGAACCCCGTCTCCCTCTACGCGCGCACAAAAATCGCGGCCGAGCAGATTCTCCTGTCAATGAGCGATCACCGCTTCGCTCCCGTAATCCTCCGATTCGGCACGATCTACGGACTTTCGCCTCGACCCCGGTTCGATCTCGTTGTCAACCTCCTCGCTGCCCGAGCCGTTCAGGAGAAGAGCATCACGATCCAGGGCGGCGAGCAGTGGAGGCCCTTCGTACACGTTGATGACGTCGCTACTGCGATCATTAAGTGCATCGAGGCCCCTCTGGATACAGTTAGGGGTGAGATCTTCAACGTGGGCTCAGATGACCAGAACTATCGGATTGCGCAGATTGGGGATATCATCTCCACGATTGTGCCGGGAGTGGAGGTCGTGAAGCAGGGCGAAGTCGCTGATCTCCGCAACTACCGTGTCTCATTCGCTAAGATACGCAGAACCCTGGGGTTCATCCCGCGCCATACCGTTGCTTCAGGAGTGCTCGAGATAAAGGCTGCTATCGAGAGCGGACAGATCTCAGAATACCAGGACATGCGCTACAGCAACCATAAGACGCTCTCAGAGTCGACCCTAGTAGAGCTGTCGCAAGGCGCAGGGGTGCTATCGTTAGAGCGATATCGAATGCAGTTCTTAGATGAGCTTAAAGCGGAAAAGGCCAAAACCGGAAACCATCAAACCCTGCCGCTAGCGGGGTAAGGCGGCTATCATCTACCAGATCTCCATTTTTTTAGCCCGGCCGCTGAGCGGCCGGGCTAAAATATTGACATCACTCCTTACTTTTTTCCGTTGACGTTGGTCAGAGCGATTTTAGGTATTCCGCGAGGTCACCAACCTCCTGGATATTCAGGTTGAGATTCATCAGGGTGTTGTAGTGGAGGACCACCTCTACGAGATCTGGGTAGCGCCCGTCGTGATAGAAGCCGCCCTTTTGGTGAGCCCAGAGCCCCTTAAGCGGCATGGTTTTATACCCACCGGTCGGACCGCGCATCGCCTGGAAGTCGTCCACCCCCATCTGCTCAGCCGAGTGGATCGGCCACCCAGGCTCAAAGAACAAAGGTGGAACGTGGCAGTTTGCGCAGCCGGCCTTGCCGTTGAACAGTTCTTGGCCTCTCTGCGCTGCAACAGGGTCAAAGCTGCCAGCAGGGGGCTCGGGGGCCTCGATTGAAAGCTGATATAGGTGCAGAGGTATCAGCTTGTCGGAGATCAAGTCCGGTTGGCCTCTCACGTCGAAAAGGCCGTTCCTGACAGCCACCGGGAACTTTTCGGGATCGTTGAGGCGAGGATCGTAGAAGCGCCCGATACCATGCATTTCCAGGTTGGCCACGAAAGCGTTCCAGTGGGTCACGTTACCCCAACCGGTCCAGGTATGCAGACTTGAACCTGCCAGGCCGTATGCCGCCGGGATAAGCGTAGCGGCGGTTTTCCCGTCTGGCCGGAAGCCTTTGCCGTCCAGGAACAGCTCGGCGTCGAACTTGCCGGGTCCCCAGGCGGTGACCACCTGTCTGACGGTCGGCACATCGACTCCGAGGGAGTCGGCAACGGGCTGGAGGTTAGGGGCAATGGCGATGATCTGGCCAATGTCGAGGTCCCGGTTAGCCCAGCCATCCAGGCGATTGCCGATGCCTGGGGCGAATGAATCATCCACAACCGAATGGCAGATGGCGCAAGTGATTCCGACCGACTGTAGGCCTCCCTCAGGGGTGAAGAAACCCCGGACTCCGACCACTGCGTTCAGTCTCAATAGCTCAACGGTTGTGGCCGGATCGTCCAGATTCACATTGCCAGCCTCAATCTGCTCCACCAGAGTAGTGGGGAGGGCATTAGCGTCGACCTTCAGGCCGAGCGAGAGGGCAGTATTCGGGCTAACACCCGGGCCGACACCACCGATTGCCTCCCCCGCGATTGCTTTGTGAAGTTGCAGGCTATCCCCCCAGAACGCCTCGCTGCCGAAGGTATCAAACCGGAAGATCTGCCGCCCCTCCTCAACAGACTGCTGGGCGAATTCTTCCGCGCCATCCTGCGTTATCTCCTGTAAAGCGGGCGACGCAAAAGCTGAAGCAGCCATTATGCTCGAGAAAAGTAAGGTCAGCGCCAATAGAGTCCAGAGCCGAGTTCTCATGCGTTCTCCTTTCCGCACTACAGACTTGACTTGAGCTAGCCGTAGTCGGCGCAATCTCGCACCGCATCCACTACCCATCGACACCCGCGGCATACAGTCTCGAAGAATCTCGCTGAAGCGCCATCCAAAGAGACTTCATCCAAGTAGGCTGCATAGTCCATACCACAGAAAAACCAGTCCAATGCTGTAGCGTCGGGGCTTGTCCCCGACGCTGTACCACGTCAGGTCCAAGGCCCGACGCTACATCGTGACCCGTGCCGAGAACCATGCCTTGAGCGTCTCAGCCTGACCCATAATGGCCAGGCGACGGGATCAGTGCCTTCCCGGAAGCTTGACGCTCGCCCTCTTATCGAGGGTGCGCGTGCATCGGGTGGCCTTCCTGGACTAGAATAGCCGCTATGTGCTGTCCTGATTCTCATTAGCCTGGATTTGACAGCCGCCTGCCGATATCCGGTAGGATCCTGTAAGGGAGGAGATCGGCGATCTACGGTAGTCTGGCGGGAGCGTGTGGAGACCTATTATGAGGACTAACATCCAATCCGAAATCCGCAGAAGCGGGGGGTGGCTTCTAACCTGGAGAAGGGCTGCCAGCTACGCGTTTATCCGAACGCTTCCGGTTCTCTTCGGATACCTATTCTTAGGCATAGCGTTTGGACTACTGCTAGAGAAGGCAGGATATAACTTCGTCTGGGCCTTCTTCATCAGCCTGTTTATCTACGCGGGCGTCATGCAGTTCGTGCTTGTCAGCTTCCTCGAAGGAGGGGTGAGCTTGATCACGGCTGCCATCATGACTCTGCTGATCAACAGCCGTCACGTCTTCTACGGGCTCTCGTTCATTGAGAAGTTCAGACAGATGGGCAAAGCTTACCCCTACATGATCTTCTCCTTAACGGACGAAACCTACTCGCTTCTCTGCGCAACCCAGACACCCGAGGAAGTGGACGAGAAGAAGGCGATGTTTGCCATGGCTCTGTTCGATCACTGCTATTGGATCATCGGGTCGGTTATAGGCACCGCAGCAGGCCAGATGATCACCTTTAACTCAACCGGCGTCGAATTCGCCATGACCGCACTCTTCGTTGTGCTTTTTATTGAGCAATGGCTGGCTTACAAAGTCCACATTCCAGCTATCGTCGGTTTAGTGTCGGGTAGCGTTGCACTACTGTTACTTGGTGCAGACAACTTCATTTTGCCATCTCTAGTTGTCACTGTGGCCATACTGATGATGCTCAAGGGTGTGATTATTGAAAGGGAAAGGGAAATTAGAACGTCGTGATACTCAGCACATGGGAATCGATAAGCATAATTGCCGTTGTTGCAGTTTGTACCTTCGCAACTCGAGCGATCCCATTTGCCCTGTTTGCTGGAAGTGAACAGGTTCCAAAGAACATCCAGTACCTAGGCAAGGTCCTTCCTACGGCCGTCATAGCCACACTAATAGTCTATTGCTTGAAGGGCGTTAACTTCACGCAGTATCCGAGTGGTATAGCGGAGCTGATCGCCATCGCCGTTGTCGCGTCATTACACCTGTGGAGGCGAAGCTTCCTGCTGAGCATCGGTGTGGGCACGGTATGCTACATGGTACTCGTGCAGTTCGTATTCGCTCAGGTTTGACTGCCCGATCTCTGCTCCGTTCACCAATCTACGGTTTAACCAGCAGCAGGCTACCGAGCGTCTCGTACCCTATCTCCATTTCCAGATGGTCCCCCAAAGCGTGGGCTACCTCAACACTCACTCCCAGCGAAGTATCGGTGAAGTAGAACTGGGTTGACGGCTGTTTGAAGGATTCCAGCAACGTCTGGTGATCGAGACTGGCTAGCGCTTCCTCCAGCGCTCCTTTTGACTGTAGGTTCAGGCTCGAACTGTAGGGAGTGTACTTGCCGGAGAGGAACTGCTTGACGAATTCGTCGTTGACCGTCACAACGTCCCCCAGGGTTAGCTGGCGTTCCGCTTTGAGGTCGATATTGGTGGTGCAATACAGGTTGTTTGGATGAGCGGCTCCCTGCACATTAGCCAATCCCACGTACTGGATACTCAGAAGGTCAGGACTTTTGTACTTGACCTCGTAGTCTACATTCAAGCTTAGGTTTTCTTCGTCGCCCTCATAGGGCTTCATGATTTCCAGTGCAACCGTTCTTATAAGGTCGTTGATCCTGTTCTGCTTGTCGCTGTCGGCCAGATTGCTCAACTGTGGATAGTTAAGGGTCACGTTAACACCGGCGACGCCATCGGGTACCAGGTCGTATATGGCTTCGGAGGGGGTCGATGCGTTTGCGAGAGTCGGAGTTTTGGCTGGAGCGGGTGCACTAGTCGGGTCCGGTGCTTTAGTCGGTGCCTTTGTAGGGTCGGGCGCCTTGGTTGCAGTCGGCTTGGGGGCGCTGGCAAGCTGCTGAGATCCCTGCTTGTCGCCACTGGCCGCTTGTTGTGGAGTTGGCTTGGCGGTATCGGCCGTCGTTTCAGACGACTGCTTGCTAGCACTATTCGGTTGTTGAGGTGTCTGATCGTTAGCGCATCCGGCTGCGATTACCATAAGCAGCAAAGACACGAGGATTATTAAGGTCTTCTTCATCGATCTTCTCCATCCTGGGATAATTGGATCTTGCGAGTTGCCATGGCTTCTCCCGCCATCTCCCCTTCGCCTATTCAAGAGAAGCAAGGGTGTTTCACTCGGAGTTTTCTTCTAGTTACGGGTTGTTGACCCTGGCCCCGGCGATTCTAGCATCAGCTACCGCCTTCTTGCCAGCTTCTACAACCAGGATATTTTCATCCACTTGGCTATCCGAATGCGGAATACACCGTTGTGCGGCATCACGAGATCCGGCTCTTCTAGACAAGAGGAGGTGCAATCGAAAATCTCGATGCTATAATGAGGAAGCTTGGTGAGTGGCCAAGATCGGGATGTACTATCTGCTTTGCAGGACGCCCCCTACATTTCCCATTTAGGTAGAGATCACGGAAAGGAGCACGCATTTAGCATGTCGCAGTGGAACCAGTTCGACACCGCCGCTTACAGCGGTGTCATCGCCGAGACCATCACCTGCCCAGGGCACAACGGCGACCTCATCCACGCCTACTACGCCCGCCCAACGGGTCCGGGCCCGTTCCCAGGCATCGTGCTCGCACACCATGCGCCGGGCTGGGACGAGTTCTACCGCGAGATGGCGTACCGCTTCGCCAACCACGGCTACGCGGTGCTGATGCCGGACCTGTATTGCCGCCAT
>JBMNNU010000217.1:0-5556 GCA_050942695.1 Chloroflexota bacterium | reverse complement strand
ACCCTGCCCGCTTGTTTCAAATCCCATTCGAACTGCACACCTGTAGCTTCTAGAACTCTACGCGCTGCTTCCACTATCTCGGGGCCAGTTCCATCGCCTGGTATCAAGGTCACCTTGTGTAACGCCATGCTTGCTTTCCCTCTTGGTCGCCGGAGATGCTGCCAAAGGGCGGAAACGCCCTAGGCCGTGCCTGCTGGATTATTGGTTAATGCGGTTAACTATAGGTAGCACAGTATATCGCGATTGTTTTCTCACAACAAGGTGCGGCAGGCTGGGATAACACGCTACCTGCCACGAAAAAACCAAGACCACAATGTTACGTTACCTGTAATTTCTGAACCGCATGGAGCGAGGCATCTCCTCGTGTCTCCCAACCCACGAGGAGATGCTTCGACAGGCTCAGCACGACAGCTCGCTATTCGCTCAATATAGCGGCTCACCGAGCGCTTCTTTCTGTCTAGACGATTTCTTGAACTAGCCCTTGGTGTACTCTCGGGGACCTAGCTCGTACAGATCATTTCCTTGAGAATCGATGATGACAATCACCGGAAAGTCCTCTACCTCGATCCTCCTGATCGCTTCGGTGCCCAGCTCAGGATATGCCACAACCTCGGCCGACTTGATACATTTTGACAGCAGGGCGCCGCTGCCGCCGGTTGCGCCCAAGTATACGGCCCCGTTGCGAACTATCGCATCCTTTACTTCCTTGCTCCGAAGCCCTTTTCCTACCATACCCAGCATCCCTTTGTCTAGGATGAGGGGGGCGTATTTATCCATCCTAGAGCTGGTAGTGGGACCTGCCGCCCCGATAGGCCGGCCGGGGGGAGCCGGAGTGGGACCGACGTAGAATATCGTCTCGTCCTGAATGCTGATGGGCAACTCCTTGCCCTCCAAGGCCAGTTCGTACAACCGTTTATGCGCTGCATCTCGCCCTGTCAGCATGAATCCATTAAGCAGGACTCTATCGCCCGCCTTCAGCTTTCGGACATCTTCTCTCTTCAACGGCAGGTTCAACCTGATCGCATCATTCATGGCTATTACCTCCCAGCAGCACCGCCGTCTTGTGGCGATAGGCATGACATCCCAGGTTGATTGCCACCGGCAGGCTCGCAATATGAGTCGGGTAGGCTTCTATGTGCACTGCTAGGGCTGTAACCGTCCCCCCAAGCCCCTGCGGGCCGATACCCGTTTTGTTCACCTCCTCCAGAAGCTCTTGCTCCAACGCTGCCCACTTGGGGTCGGGATGGGCCTCGCCCAGGGTTCTTGTCAACGCTTTCTTCGAGAGGTAGGCGGAGTGCTCGAAGTTGCCACCTATACCCACGCCCACCACTATTGGCGGACACGGGTTCGCCCCGGCTTTGCGCACGGTTTCAACAACCTCTTTTTTGACACCTTCCCAACCGGCGGAGGGGGTAAGCATCACCAGACGGCTCATGTTCTCACTCCCGGCGCCCTTTGGCACCAGCGTGATCACAAGCTCGTCCTTCTCGCTCTCCTCTATGTGGATTATTGGAGGGGTGTTGTCTTTCGTGTTTTTCCGATCGAAGAGAGGCTCGGCCACCGCGCTGGCTCTAAGATATCCATCGGTGTACCCTTTACTCACACCCTCGGTGATCGCCTGCGTAAGTGTACCACCTTCGATAGTTACCTGTGGCCCCTTCCTCACGAAAAATACGGCTAGCCCGGTATCCTGGCAGTACGGAATGCGTTCTGTAGTCGCAACCTGAGCGTTTTTTAACAGCTCTTGAAAAATTGCCTTTCCCTGGGGCGACTCTTCCGTTTCCAGCGCCCGTCGGAAAGCGCTGATAGCGTCTTCCGGCAGATCATAAGCAGCAGCAATGCACAGCTCTCGTACCTTCGCTGTGATTTCGGCAGCACTGACGCTTGGCAAAACTGTATACCTCCTTTCACTTCGTCGTGATTGTCTCTACTTCGGTGGCTCTCTACAAACCTACGGAGTCGGCGGCTTCTTTCAGGATTCTAAAGGACTCTCTAAACTGTCTGTCTTCTTCCGGAGATAAGTGCGGATCAAGGATCTTTTCCCTTCCATTCCTACCCATGACGCATGGCAGGGATATGGTCATTCCGTTGAGGTCCCCATAGCCGCCATCTATTAATGAGGACACCGGCAGAACCATTTTCAGATCGTCTCGGACGGCACGCACCACCGACGTTATAGAGAGGGCAACCGAATAGTAGGTCCCGCCTTTCCGTTTAATAACCTCCGCCCCCCCAAACCGGGTAGCGGTGATCACCTCTTCCAGCAGTTGCGGAGTGAATCCGGGGAAATCCTGAAGAGGGATTCCAGCCGCACGTGCCGTGGAGGTTACGGGGACCATACTATCCCCGTGCTCACCGATCATGTATGCTACCACCTGATCGGGTGAAATGCCCAGCCTTTCTCCAATAAGCGCCCTGAACCGGTTAGTGTCCAAAACCGTTCCGAGACCAAACACTTTGTTTGAAGGGAAACCGGATGTTTTTAACGCCTGGTATGTGAGAACATCCACAGGATTAGAGACCATCAATATGTAGCTATCCTGATTATACTTCAGAACCTCCTCGAGAATGCCCTTCATCAACTCCGTGTTCTTCTTCAGCAGGTCTAACCTGGTATCGCCCGGTTTTCTAGGAATGCCAGCGGTGATGATCACCATGTCGGAGCCTTCTGTGGCTTCATAATCGCCTGCAATGATCTTGCAGTTCTGCGTGAGGGCTAGAGAATGCCGTAGATCAAGAGCCTCGCCCTCGGCCCGAGGTTTGTCGATGTCCACGATCACCATTTCGGTGATACCACCATCTAACAGCAGCGTGTAAAGTGTGGTTGAGCCGACCCTGCCAGCACCGATCATAGAGACCTTCATAAATCGCCTCTCCTTTCTCGATCGGGACTCATTCACAAATATTGGCTTCATTCTTAATAATTATTACTGCTTGCTCGTTCGTTGGCGCAGCAGTTCGTACAGGACGATGGAGCCGGCAACCGCGGCGTTTAGAGAGCTCACATTACCCTTCATCGGTAGGCGAATCAGGAAATCGCAATGCTCCTTGACGAGCTGTCCGATTCCCCTATCTTCGCCTCCCAATACCAACGCCGTCGGTCCGGACATGTCTAGATCCCAGTAGAGCTGATCCCCCTCCATATCGATTCCGGCAACCCAGATACCGACATCTTTCAGTTCCTGAGCAGCACGAGCAAGGTTAGGCACCTGCGCGACAGATAGATGTTCCACCGCCCCCGCGGATGAACGGACTACCGCGGGGGTCACATGCACTGCTCGCCGTTTGGGGAGCACTATCGCGTCGATTCCCACTGCTTCGGAGGTTCTCATCAACGATCCCAGGTTTTGTGGATCCTGAACGGTGTCTAGTAGAAGGACAGCGGGGGGTGGCTGGCGCCGGTTCAATCGGCCAAGCAGGTCACCCCAACTTTCGTAAGGGAAGGGAGCAACCGCTGCAGCAACCCCCTGGTGTTCTGCTCCGAATGCGTCTAACTGTTCACGGGTAACATCCTCATGCCATAACCCGCGACCGCGAGCCAGGCGCACCATCTCCTGGATCGCTTCGTCTTTAGCTGCTCCCTGGGCAACAAAGAGGCGCCGCACGCGCTTACCCGCGCGCAGCGCCTCTCTTACCGCATTTTTCCCGTAGATAATCTCGACGTTTGGTGGAAGCTCTATCCCTGCTTGAGTTCCACGCCTCGGCTCGCCTCTACGACTTCTCACCATACTTCCAAACCGTGCCATCGGGAGTGTCTTCGAGGATGACGCCTAGAGATTTGAGCTTATCCCGGATCTCGTCGGACAACGCCCACTGTTTTGCAGCCCTCAATTTTGTACGTATCTCCACGAGCAGATCAACGTAGGCATCTGCAGCCCGGCTCTCCTCCTCCTGCTGTTGCGATTCCAAATCCAGCCCGAGTACACCAGCTAGCTCTACCAGCTTACCCCTGGCCGGAGCCAACACTTCCGACGGGTAGCGTTCCTGAACGCGTAGCCGGTTGATCTCTCTGGAAAGATCGTACAGCGCCGCCAACGCCAACGCAGTGTTGAAGTCGGAGTCCATCCCTTCGGTGAAGCTCTTTTGAGCCGTCTCAACTAACCGGTTTACCGCCTCTACCTCTTCAGGTCTAGCAGGGCGCTCTTCTGCTGCGCTCTTCCTGATCTCGAGCGCTGATCGCAATCGCGCAAGCCCTTTGGCGGCGGCTTCAACCCCCTCCTGGCTGTAGGCCATCGGTGCTCGGTACGGTATGGAGATCAGGTACAGCCGGATAGCCGCCGGTTCAAACCGCTCCAAAAGCTGCTGGATGGTCAGGAAGTTGTTCAGGGAATGGGACATCTTTTCCCCGCCGATATTGAGGAGTCCGATGTGCACCCAATATCGAACGAAAGGCGAGCAGTTGCAGAAAGCCTCGCTCTGGGCTATCTCGTTTTCGTGGTGGGGGAAGATAAGATCCCTACCGCCCGCGTGGATATCGATCTGCTCGCCAAGCGTCTCATAGATCATGGTAGAGCACTCAATATGCCATCCCGGCCGGCCAGGCCCCCACGGGCTTTCCCAAGCTGGTTCCCCCGGTTTGGCAGACTTCCACAGGGCGAAGTCCCTTGGGTCTCGCTTGCCGGCTTCCACCTCTACCCTAGCCCCGGCCATTACCCCCTCTTCCTCGGTCCTGCCTGATAGCTTGCCATATTCGGGGAACTTGCTCACTTCAAAGTAAACATCACCATCAAGTGTGTACGCATACCCATCTGCTATCAGCTTTTCTATGAATCGGATAATGCTGGATATAACGTTCGTGGCTTTGGGGTATTCGTCGGCGCGAAGCACCCCCAGCGCGTCCATCACTTCAAAGTAGGATCTGGTGTACTTCTCGGCCACATCCTTTGCGGAGATGCCCTCTTTGTTAGAGCGGGCGATGATCTTATCGTCCACATCTGTAAAGTTCTGGATAAATCGGATCTTGTAGCCACGATAGATGAGATACCTACGGATCACATCTATAGAAACGAACAACCTAGCATGCCCGACGTGAGGGTGGAATTTCGGGGTCATACCGCAGGTATACATCTTGACGATTTCCCCTTGCGGTTTGAACTCCTCCTCCTTACCCGTCAATGTGTTATAAATTCTAACCGCCAATCTGTTCCTCCAGATCCTGCACTTCTGCTCGAGCAAGCAACGCTACCGCCATGGCTGCGATGCCCTCGCCCCGCCCGAGGAAGCCCAACTTTTCGTTGGTCGTCACCTTGATACCCACCGCGGTTTCTACAATACCAACTGTTTCGCCAACAGCTTTCTTCATTTTGCTTAGAAACGGCGCCAGCTTGGGCTGTTCAGCGATGACCGTTGAATCAACATTTATGGGCCGCCAACCTTCTGCGGCGAGCATTCTTCGAACCTCTGCCAATAGTTTCAAGCTCGAGGCATGCCTGAACCTCTCATCGTCCGTGGGAAAGTGGTGCCCTATGTCATCTAAGCCAGCCGCGCCTAAAAGTGCATCCATTATCGCATGCAACAGCGCATCGGCATCCGAATGGCCCTCCAACCCGCGTTCAT
>JBMNNU010000216.1:0-5581 GCA_050942695.1 Chloroflexota bacterium | reverse complement strand
GCTCGACAGATCCCAAAGCCGACCTCACCGCATTGATGGTGCGGATTGTGTGGTCGGAGTCACCGTGCGCGATGTCGATAACCAGGACGTCCACCTCCGCATCGACCAGGGCATGGGCTCGTTCCAGGTAATCCCCCACCACTCCGATAGCGGCTCCAACCATCAGCCGCCCTTTCGAGTCCTTAGTGGAGAAGGGGAACTGCAGGCTTCTCACCAAGTCTTTGGCTGTCACCAACCCCCTAAGGATGTCGTGTTGATCCACCAGAGGGACCTTTTCCACACGGTGCTGTTCTATCAACTCCTGCGCTTTGGAGATCCCGCTTCCGGCTGGTGCGGTGATCAGTCGGTCGCGGGGAATCATACGGTTTCGGACAAGCTCTGAATCGATGGAGAAGAGGATATCTCGAGTGGTAAGTATACCGACCAGCCGCCGCTTCTCGTCCACCACAGGGAGTCCGTTGACGTTGAACCTGAGCATGATAGCGCGGGCGTCCGCTACTTTGTCATCAGGCCCGACCGTGTAGGGGTCTTCGATAACCCACCCCTCGATCCGCTTTACTCGCCGTACCTCTTCGATTTGACGTTCGATGGGCATGAAGCGGTGGATTATCCCAATCCCCCCCATCCGTGCCATAGCGATGGCCATAGTAGACTCGGTGACGGTGTCCATGTTTGCGCTGACGATGGGTATGGCCATCGAGATGTTGCGGGAGAAACGGGTGGAAGTGTCAACATCTCTTCGGGATGCGATGGAAGAGTGTTTCGGCTCCAACAGCACGTCGTCGTATGTGAGAGTCAGCTTGATCTCTTCGCTCACGGCTTTTTCCTCCCGTTGCTACGATAGGCAACGTAGTCTTCCAAACTGCAGATACAACAGCATTATACCTGCACGGATCGCGCCGCGCGTTGTTATAAGGCATAGTTCACACAAACAGCCAGATCTGTAGCGTCGGGGCTCGTCCCCGACGATGGTACCACGTCAGGCACAAGGCCTGACGTTACATCGTGGCTCCTACCGTGAACCAAGCCATGATTGATAATTTTGAAAACCGGTAGATGAGAAGAAAGCTTATAGACGGCAGGATAATGAACAATGGTCCTAGGACCGCGAGTGACGCGTGCTATAATTGGCCGAAACACCGGAGCATTTCGGCGCCAAAGGAGCGATGATGTAATGGCCTGGAATCAGCAGATTGCCAGCAGGGTTGAAGGTGTACTGGCCAGATTCCCCGAATTGAAGCTGGTCTATCTGTTCGGATCGCAGGCCGGCGGCCGAACCGGCCCTCTTAGCGATTACGACTTCGGAGTGCTGGTAGACGATGTTCCGGATATCCCATCTCTGCGCGCTAGGCTAGCCCACGAACTGGGATGTGCCCTTGGAACCGATAGGATCGACGTGGTGATCTTGAATCGGGCTCCGATCGAGCTGGAATACGCGGTCATTGCGCAGGGAAGACCAATCTATCAACGTGACGAAGCCACGCGTGTTGAATACGAGGCCCGGGTGATGGGCCGCTACGGCGACTACCTGCCGGTGCTCCGTGCCCAACGGAACGACATTAGCCGAGGTGGAGAGCATGCAGCTCGAGTTCAGCGGTATCGAGAGGCGCTTAGACGAACTGAGCGAAAGATTGGCCAGATTAGAGCCGCTCACGGTGAGAGATCGCGCTGAGTTCGACGCTGATCCATACCTGCGCGATATCGTCGAACGTAACCTGGAGGTCGCTGCTCAGTGCGTCATCGATATTGCCCATCGGATCATCGCCCTGGAGAAAGCCAAGAAACCACGTGACTACTACGAGGCAATTTTGCGCCTTGGCGAAATAGCTGTTATTCCCCTGGATTTTGCTCGCCAGTTGTCCCTGCTGGCGGGCTTCCGCAACGTTCTAGTCCATGAGTATACCGCCATCGACTGGGACGAGGTCTACCGCAATCTGCAGAATCTCGACGATCTGGCTCGGTTCTCAGAGCTTATCAGGCATTGGCTGAATCAGAAGTCCGGCCAAGCCTAAGGAAGAAGAAGGGCCAGCGACTATCGGTTGACCATAGGCGGCGTATGCAATTGGCCTCTCTCGCCAATATCGGTCTGCCGGTATCGATCATCGTGCCATCGCGAAGAGGCCTTTTGGAGATGCGTGTATTCGGGGTTATGGAGTGAAGGTTTGGACGATTATTAGTTACTTGCGGGTAACGAACGGGAACACCGGCCGGGTAGCAACCGCGCACCGCCTGCCACGGGAAGAATTGGAGGCCGCGGTAACGTACTACAACCGGCACTAGATGATTATCGACGCGGAAACCGAACTGAAGACGATCTCTGCAGCGTGACCACATGGCTGTTCTGCATCTGGGTCACAACGTTGACCAGGACGGCGTGGTTCTTCTCCGAACCATGGGGCACGCTTTCGCCACAGCCCGCTCTCCAACGAACTCTACTGGCGGCATCCCAGTCATGGTTGGGTACGCCGCCCGTAGAGGACAGTCCGGTAGCCCAAACAGCCTTCTCCACAACCAACCTGGTGCATACATGCAGCCCGAACCTCTGCTTGAGCATATCGAATTCCAGGTTGAGAATTTTACACAAGCGTAGACGCCCATGGAACGGGCCAATTCCCCTAAGTATTTGGCCCGAGATCAGGTGCACAACTGGATCGGCATTTCCGACCTCTATGCCGTCATTTCCGCTCGGCCTCTCCCACAAGGCCGAATCGGTTTGGTATCGGCAGAGAG
Organism: Chloroflexota bacterium; assembly: GCA_050942695.1. Classification (GTDB taxonomy): domain Bacteria; phylum Chloroflexota; class UBA6077; order UBA6077; family UBA6077; genus JBMNNU01. The sequence goes on along the minus strand of JBMNNU010000216.1, from coordinate 2,851 downwards.
GCGGAGGATAAAAGTTGGTGTACAATAAGTTAGCCCTAAAAAACAAGCTTTTCAAAACTCGCATGAGCTTTAGAGATGAGGTGCTGCCAGTGAGAAAGGTTATGATTGGTGACGCAACGATCGATTTGATTAATGGAGACATTACAAGGGTGGCTACCGACGCTATCGTCAATGCTGCAAACCAGACGCTGCTTGGCGGTGGCGGTGTCGATGGGGCAATCCATAGAGCCGGTGGACCGGCAATATTGGAGGAATGCCGGAAGCTTGGCGGCTGCCCTACAGGCGAGGCCAAAGTAACGGGTGCCGGGCGACTCCCAGCCCGCTACGTCATCCACACGGTTGGGCCGGTCTGGCATGGCGGCGACAGGGGCGAACAGGAATTGCTGGTATCCGCTTACAAGAACAGTCTAGCCCGCGCTGAGGAGCTTGGTCTGCGCAGCGTAGCGTTCCCCTCTATCAGTACGGGCGCCTACCGGTATCCGATTGAGAAGGCGGCACGTGTGGCCCTGGATACGGTTATTCAGCACCTTCGTGCAGGGAGCGGGGTCAAGCAGGTGATCTTCGTCCTGTTTAGTGAAAGAGACCTCTCCGTTTATGAGTTGGCTCTGGCGGAATTGGCTGGCCCAGGGTTACCCGATCATAATCGCCTTGGCTAACAACTGCCCCTCGTGCGTTTAAGCCATGAAACGGTGATGCTTCGGTGATCATGTTTGATCCATCGAAGCAGTTACTGACAATCATGAAATGCGTAGGGGCGGGCCTCCGTGCCCGCCCCTACGTCGTTTCGGATGGGTTTCCACGGCCGCATGGCAGGCTTCTTACCAGCTAGGCTCCACGCAGATCGTGCCGAATCTGCGGCTGCCGTCCAGGGCGCCTCGGATGAAAGCCCAGTTGGTGAGATACCGGATCTTGCACCAGGTAAGTAGCCGGTTCCTGGGCTTCAGCTTCAGGCAGGGGGCGAAGTAGGCCGCCGCCGACAGCGTGAAGAGGCCGAGACTAGCCCCAAACAGGGGTAAGGCCGCAGGCGTAGCTAACGCCGCTAGGCCACTCCCAACCGAAGCAAGCAGCGACAGGTGGGCTAGATGGAATGCCCCCAGGTGCACGACGCCCTTGATGGGGCTGGGAAGGTGCAGGAACCTCGGCTTGTCGGCCTGGATGACGATCTCCAACCCATCTCGGGCGTGCTCCCTCACGAGTAGCGGGTGGCCGTAGCCGTAGCCGTACCACTGCTTCATGAAGCTATCCAGCGAGACTCGGTGCATGTGCTTTACCACGGCCTCCTTGGCGAAGTAGAGCCGGTAGCCCCGCATCAGGACCCGCAACGAGAAGTCGACATCCTCACCCGTGGGCTCGTCCCAGAAGTGACCCCCTATCGCCTCGATCGCCTCCCTGCGGAAGGCTGCGTTGGCTGTGGCGAAGAAGGGCGAGCAGTCCCCCCCGTTCACCTCGTGGGGGGCCATCGCCTCTAGACAGGGGAAATACCCGCTCTCGGTGACGCCGCAGCGACCGCTGACGGACAGGAACCTCACCTGCTCGCAGTAGTCCTCGGTCTCGTTGTCGGGGTCGGTCCGCAGGGTGAGCAGCTCTCCGCCGACACCGCCGATCTTCTCGTCCATGAAGAAGGGCTGGAGGATCTGCCGCACCCAGTCGGTGTTGGGGGCGCAGTCGCCATCGGTGAACAGTACGAACTCGCCCTTGGCCACCTTCAATGCGGCGTTGCGAGCGTGCCCTGGGGTGCGGCAGTTAGGAACCTCCACCAGCTTGATGTGTTGATGGCTCGCCTGCCAGCGTTTTATGGCGTCGACGGTCCCGTCGGTGCTCCCCCCGTCGGCCAGGATTATCTCCAGGCGCTCGTTGGGGTAGTCGAGCCCCGTCAGGTAGGACAGAGTGGTATCTATCGTCCGCTCGGCGTTGCGGACCGGCACGATTATCGAGACGTAAGCTTCCTGGCTCATCAAGAGAAGATCACCTCCAGTCGATGGGTTTCGTCGTCGTCGTAGTGGGGCACCCGGATGCCCTCCACCGGACGGCCATCCAGGATCAGCCTGGGCTGGCTATCGGTGGTTCGCCGGACTCCGGTTGGCTTGGATATCGAGATATCGTAGTTCGACCGACCTGTTCGCAACAGGATGCGAAGCCGTTGCTGCGAGTCGGACAATAGCGGGTTGACCTCTATCTCCTCCGGCCCGACCCGCAACCCGAATGCCTCCACCAGGGCTAGCCATAGCCAGGTGGCTGTGCCGCTCAGGGTGGGGCCTATGTTCTCCCCCGTCTCACTGTTGTTGTACTGTGTGCAGAAGCGGGGGTTGCCGCAAAGCCGGTAGGGATCGGCCATGGTCCGGTATGGGAGGATCACCTCCAGCACCCGGTAGGCTAGATCGGCTAACTCAGCCGCTAGCTTAGGATCTTGCACCCTCCTAGCGGCCTGGAACATGGCTGCGATCGCCATGGCGTCGGCATGTTTGAAGACACCGCCGTTTTCCCTGTCTCCTAGGAAGTACTCCGCGCTCCCGCCTCTGCCAGCGATGTCGCTAAAGTTGACGGGTGAGCACAATTTGAGTCCGTGTGGGGTCAACAGCACCCTCTTGACCACGTCCAGCATGGTCGCGATCTGCTCCTCGGTTGCAACCCTTGCCAGGATCGACCAGGTAAAGGAGTTGAGGAAGTAGCTGCCCGGCAGGGACGGGTCGGCGGATAGACCATCTCCCTGGGCTCCCAGGTAGGAGTAGCGGCCGTCATCGTACTTGTTGAAGAGGACACGGGCGAAGAAGTCACCCTTCCAGCAGTGGCGCTGGATCTTCTCCACCAGCCTGTCGGAAGCCTCTTCCAGGCTCGCCAGGTAATCAGAATC
>JBMNNU010000215.1:0-5595 GCA_050942695.1 Chloroflexota bacterium | reverse complement strand
TCTACCAAACCACAGCCCAACCACCCCCCTAACTCATCCTATGGTCTAGCAGCATCCATCTCCTCTCTTCATCCTTCCCGGAATCTTGAAACGCACCCTCAGAGTTTTCCCTAATTGACTGATGCTTCCTCCTTGTGTTACATTGCAAGGAAGTTAGTTCTTGCTCTTTGTTTACACTTTGGGTGCTGCGATCAAGCAGCCCCTTTCCATTATTGAGGGTTATTGGTCGTGATCGAGGAGTACACTATCCGCTTTTTAACCTTCATAGAACCCTCACTCAATAGATTCCCTCCCTCCTACTACGTCGGTGGCCTGTTGGGAGTGATCAATACATGCATTTTTTATCTTCGCTTCGGCCGCGGCCTATTGCTGTTTTTCCCTTTTCTCGTCATCGGAGCCGCCGCGTCGATCGTTGGTCTAACGATAGGAAAACAATTGCCGGCATCCGGGCCTTTCATAGGAGAAATCAATGTAGCAACCACCGTGATCACCACATGGTTTGCCCTTTTCGTTGCGCGCTCTCTTAGGCTGTGATAGCATTGCGAAACTAGGAGGGAGTAGGGTTATGAGCCCAGAGCCAATAGCCATCGTAAGGGACATATCGATCATACTTTTGGCTTTAGGGTCATTCGTGTTTGTGCTGATACTCATTTTAATCGGTTGGAAAGTGTACCAACTGGTCAAATTCCTTAGGGCTAAATCCGAAGAGTTCAGCGTTCTCGGGGCGACCATACTGTCTAACGCAACGCTAACTGCCGAGAAGGCAAGCGATACAGCCACGACTGTCAAAGGCTCAGCCGAGTTTATCAGCGATACGGTAGTAACTCCCGTAGTTCAGGTAGTTAGCGCGGTATCCGGAGCCAAGGGCTTCGTCGCTGCGCTCTTCAAAGAGCCGAATTCGTTTAGACGTGGAGGTCGAACATGAAGCCTGAGGAGAGAGGAAGCGATTTCATCGCAGGGTTCCTGCTGGGCGGCCTAGTTGGCGCCGCTGCCGCTCTGTTGCTTACGCCCAAGAGTGGCGAAGAGACCAGATTCACTTTGAAAGAAACAGGGATCGAACTCAAAGTGAAAGCCGAGGAAGCTGCCGCAAAAGCGCGTGAAGAAGCCGATGAATTGCTCATCAGGGGGAAAGCAATTCTGGAAGAGCAAAAAGAGCGTGTAAAAGATGCTATGGAAGAGGGCAGAGAGGCTGCAGCTCAGAAAAAGGCCGAACTGATCTCTAAATACCGAATTGCGAAGGAAAAAGGAGAGGTCCCTCCAGAGTTACCCCCAATGGAGGAGTCCGCTGAGCCCGGTACAAGTGCCTAATCAACTTCAATCCATCTAAGACCCTGAGAAGATCAGCAGATTGCCTGCCTCCCCGATCAGGTATCTTCTCGGGGTCTTTTTTTCCCACATACCAGCATTCCTAGCATTTCAGCTATCACCACCGGTATCTCTGCCAGTAAGTCCCCAGCCAAGATTCGGTCCACCCCATTTAATGCCAGCGATCTTCGAGCTGCGGCCGCGTGCAGGTACACGCCCGCTCGAGCAGCATCGGTTGGCTTTGCACCCTGAGCCATCAGCCCCGCAATAATCCCCGTTAGCACATCCCCTGTACCAGCGGTTGCTAGTGCCGGAACGGCAAAAGGGCTAATCCAAATAGATCCCACAGGATCCGCTACGACGCTAAAAGCTCCCTTCAACACCACCGTTTGACCCCACCGACGCGCCGCATCCGAAGCTACACTCCACCGATCGGCTGCGATCTCCGCCATCGAGAGACCGGTCAACCTGGACATTTCTCCAGGGTGGGGGGTGAGAACAAAGCCCGAACCCAACCTATCCCACCATTGATCTTCACCTGCGAGTGCATTCAAGCCATCGGCATCGACGACGACTTTGAGATCCTCCCTGCCAGCAGTTGCTGCCAGGACACCTGTAATCAGCCTGGACTGCTCGATTCCTTGGCCTAAGCCGGGCCCTATCGCCAACACCTGGTAATCAGGTAGGGCTTCTACTATGGCCTGAATATTAGCTTCGGCCGCTTTTACATCATCCATACTAATCAGCGGTAGGTAGGTAGCCTCTGGCAGCAGCGCTGCCAGGGTGTTTCGCTGCCATTCCGGCACAGCAAATGTCACAAGCCCGCAACCGGCCCGCGCGGCAGCGCCTCCTACGAGGTAGGGGGCACCGACGAAAGAGCGGCTACCAGCAACGACCAGCACTCGCCCGAAAGTGCCCTTATGGCCTCCGAGCGGCCTCTCAGGCAGTAAACGGGATACATCTTCGCCAATCAACAAATCCAGGGTGTAATTGCTGTAGCTATCTTGGGGAAGCCCGATGCCTACTGGTATTAGCTCTCCAACATATTCGGCAGCGGGCAGCTTCAAGAGGCCAGCTTTGACGCATCCTAGAGAGATTGTGTAATCACAGCAGACGGCACTTCCTGCAATCTCTCCCGTATCTGCATCGATCCCACTGGGTAGATCCACGGCAACCACCGGTATCTGATACTTGGCCGCTTTTTCATTGGCTGTGTCTATAATCTTCGCGACAGGATCCCGAACGGCTCCCCGGATGCCGATCCCCAACAGCCCATCGACTATGATGGATGAGTCTTCGACCCAACGAGACAGCAACGTTAGATCGGTTTCCGCCGCGTACTGGTGTATTGCAGCGCCGCCTTCCTTCAACTCTCGAAGGATATCCTCTGAGCCCATCTTCGGCGTCAGGTAAGCGCGGATAGCCCACCCATCTCTGAGCAGGTGTGCGGCAGCTATCAATCCATCTCGACCGTTATTGCCGCTCCCAATCAAGAAGAGCGCGGGGCCTTTGCAACTTGGGAACAGACTCTGGATCTGCTGTGCGACGGCTGCTGCGGCGTTCCTCTGGAGTTGATCCAGTGATACGCCAAGCCGTACGGAAGCCTGCTCGATCGCTCTCATCTGCTCTACGGTCACAATTTTCATCCCTGACACACCTTCCCTAGCCGGTTGCTACCACCACAGCCACGGCGTATTTTTCACAATGGGAGAGGCTTAAAGCCCAACTTCTCAAACCGAGTTGCATCGCCTTCTCCCTAGCGCGTTCGTGAAGCACCAATCTCGGCTTCCCACTGGGCTCGCGCATCACCTCGACCTGTCGCCAGCCCACCTGTGCGCCCAGCACCTTAAACGCCGCTTCTTTAGCCGCAAATCGAGCAGCCAAGGACTGCGCTTTCCCTCGGCATTGACGGAGCTCGCCTTCGGTAAACACCCTGTCCAAGAATACTTGCCCATGCCTGTCGATAATATGTTCGATACGGTCGATCTCGACTATATCGATTCCCGTCTCCAACCTAGGAAGTGGCGAATCATCGCCATTTGTTCGCCGCGAAGCGGACCTCATACAACCATCCTATGCACTCTGCACGACAACTTGCTACTCACTACGCTCTACTCACTTCTGCCTCTTTGATCTGATCGATTATAACATGGGGGATTCCTGTGCTATAATCGGCTTCTATGAAAGAGGTGACGTTCCTGGAGAAGCTTGCAGAGAACCTCCTCGAAGGCAGCTTCAACCGCATCCTCAAACCAAAGCTGCAGCCGGTGCAGATTGCCAAAGCCCTGGCCCGCGAAATGGAACGCAACCAGATGGTGGGCACTGAAGGTCCTCTTGCGCCTAATCTTTTTGTGACCTACCTTCATCCTGATGATCTGGCCTCGTTAGCTAGCTTCCAAAGCAGCCTGGAACGTGAGCTAGAAAATTACCTCACAGGGTTTGCGTCCCGCCATGGGCTCAAGCTGTTGTCGCCGCCGCAGGTAAAGCTGATATCAGGAGAAGTGCGTGTTAGGATGGGGCGGGTGAAGGTAGAGAGCTCCTTAATCGATACGCCCGCTAAACCGGCTACCGAGGACGATCGCGACCTTCAGCCGGGCTGGGAGGGAACCGCGGAGCTGCCTGCCGCAATTGTGGAGCCCCCCTTCCATCAACCTACACCTAACATAGAGACACGCGAGGCTGTGCTCGTAGACGAGACCGGCCAGGAGATTCCGCTCTCACATGGCGAAACCAACCTAGGCCGAGCCGTTAACAACGATATCGTCATCGAGTCCCGCGACGTTTCCAGGCAGCACGCCAAGATCGTCCGGGAGGGGAATGAGTACGTGGTCGTGGATCTAGGGAGCACAAACGGTAGCTTCGCTGATGGCCGTAGGATCACGCGACAGACCCTATCAGATGGCAGTGTAATCTCCCTTGGTACGACCACCTTCACCTTTCGATTGGTCGATCCGCAACCAGAAAGATAGACGCGAGGAGCCGCTAAGCTGACCGCCGAGATTATCATCCTAATACTCCGCCTAGCCCTTCTGTTGGTGATATATCTGTTTCTATGGCAACTGGTCATGGTCATCTGGAAGGACCTACGTCGACCGGCAGCGGAAGGAATCGCCGAGGATCGGCCAAAAGGGGAGCTTTTGGTTATCGAAGGCGGAGGAACATCTTTCAAAACCGGGTTCGCTTTCACCCTTCCAAGGGAGGCAACCATCGGGCGAGCATCCTCCAACACGATAATCCTGGCTGATCCCTTCGTGTCATCTAACCATGCAAAACTGGTCTATCGAGACGAAAAATGGTGGCTGACCGACCTAGGATCCCGGAACGGTACATGGATAAATGGCGAAAGGGTTGACAGAGAGGTACCCTTGTACCCGGATGACATCCTGACTATCGGCCAGGTCACATTGAAGCTGACGACTGATCGCTAATGGCTAATCGTTATTCGAGGTGGACAGAGCTATCGCTTATTCCGGCACCCATAGCTTTCCTGGCGCTCGGGTTAAGCATCATCGGCATCACTCTTCCCGATAATGTGAGCCAAGAGCACCTATTAGGGGCGGGCTTGGCAACCTTTATCCTCATCGCTACCCACATTACCCTAGCGTGGAGATGCCCAAGATCTGATCAGATCCTCCTGCCCATAGTGGCCATGCTCACATCTATTGGATTGGTGATGGTAGCGAGATTGGCCCCGGATCTTGCATTACGTCAAGCATTTTGGGTGATCCTCGGGCTTTTCCTGGCAGTGGTCACTGTCAGTTTTCTACCCAGTGTGACTCTCCTTCAACGCTATAAATACACGTCCGCCGTCCTAGGCTTTGCTTTGGTGGCGGCCACGTTCCTGTTCGGAGTCGATCCCAATCAGAGCGGTTCGCGATTGTGGCTTCCCATAGGTAGCCACTATTTCCAGCCGTCTGAGATCTTAAAACTGCTGCTGGTCATTTTTCTTACTGGATACCTGGATGATAAGCGTGAACTGCTTTCCTGGAGCTCCAGCCGATTGGGTGGATTGAAGCTACCTCCCCTGCCCTACTTGGGTCCGTTTGTCGTGATGTGGGCTGTCTCGATGCTGCTTTTGATAGCTCAACGCGACCTTGGAGCAACACTTCTCCTTTTTGGAGTGTTCTTGTCCATGCTGTACATGGCCAGTTGCAGGGCAATGTATGCTTGGGGAGGGCTAAGCGCCTTTCTAGGTGGAGCGTATATCTGTTTTCTTCTCTTTTCTCACGTTCAGATCAGGGTAAATATCTGGCTTGATCCATGGTCCCGTGCTCAAGAAGAAGGATTCCA
>JBMNNU010000214.1:0-5610 GCA_050942695.1 Chloroflexota bacterium | reverse complement strand
ACTACCGCGCCAAAGATGATATTTGCTTCCGAATCAGCGGCGGCAAAAACCACCTCCGCGGCTTCATTAATTTCTGTGAGCGTAAGGTCCGTGCTGCCCGTCACGTTGAACAGCACTCCCCTGGCGCCTGTCATGGATACATCCAGTAGGGGGTTGGAAATTGCCATCTTCGCCGCTTCGGCAGCCCGGTTTTCACCCTTAGCTCGGCCAATGGCCATAAGCGCCGAACCTGCGTTAGACATCACCGTCCGTACATCAGCGAAGTCAAGGTTGATCAGACCGGGCTCGGTGATCAGCTCGGAGATGCCCTGTATACCCTGGCGAAGAACATCGTCAACGACCCGCAGAGCAGACTCCACGGGGGTACTCCTCTCGATCACCTGGAGAAGCCGGTCGTTAGGTATGGTGATCAGTGTATCAACCTTCGATTTCAGCGCCGCAACACCCTCTTCCGCTACGTGCCGCCGCCTCGCGCCCTCAAAGATGAACGGCTTGGTCACCACGCCAACCGTCAATGCGCCAACTTCTTTGGAGACCTGAGCGATTACAGGTGATGCGCCGGTTCCAGTACCGCCACCCATTCCAGCCGTGATGAAGACCATATCGGCTCCATTTAGAATCTGGAAAATGTCTTCCACGCTCTCTTCAGCCGCTTTAGCCCCAATGCTGGGATTGCCGCCCGAACCTAAACCGCGTGTGATCTTGTCGCCGATTCTCAGTCGCATCGCCCCTGCTTCAGCCCTGGCGAGAGCCTGTTGATCCGTGTTCACGGCAACGAACTCTACCCCCCTCACCTGGGCTTGGATCATCCGATTGACTGCATTACCTCCACCGCCCCCGACCCCAACGACCACTATCCGAGGTATGCCTTCCCTTTCCAACTGTAGCCCCCTACTCTACCCATGTACTGAGTCCTGAGCCCGGTCCAGCTAACCCGACCAATTCGGCCGATAATCTCCCTGGCTCAGGGCAAACGAAAAATCACGGGAAAAAGATCTTTACTATACCTTTGAGCCTGGACCCCCAGTCGACTCGCTTCCGCATCTGCCTGCTACCAACCCCATCACCCGATTGTGCAACAACCCACTTTAGAAGACCGGCACCCGTCGCATACCCGGGTGTTGTGATCGACTCGATTGTTCCGATCAATCCATCCGGATGGCCGACCCGCGCAGGCATGTGGAAAGTCAGCTCGACGAGCTCGCGCACCCCTCTAAGCTGCGCTGTACCACCCGTCATCACGATCCCTCCGGGAAGTACACCTTCGAACCTATGCCGACTCAACTCTTCCTGCACCAGGCTGAATATCTCGGATAACCGCGCCTCCACAATCTCCGCCATAAAGCGCCTGGATATCTTCCTGGGCTCTCCATCAGAGAAGGAATCCGCCTCGATAGTCTCATTCGGCTCCACGTTATCGGGAACGGCGCTGGCAAAACGCACCTTCATCTCCTCAGCTGCCGAGAAAGGTACCCCTAACCCGACGGCTAGGTCGTTTGTCAGATGGTTGCCACCGATGGGCAAAGCAGCGACGTACTCTACCTCACCCTCTCGATACCACACCAGGTCCGTCGTGCCTCCTCCAATGTCCATCAGAAGAACGCCCAACTGTTTCTCAGTATCGGTGAGGACTCCGTGCGACGAGGCAAGTCCGGACGCCACGAAACCATCTATCTGGAGGCCGGCCCGTTCGATACATCTCGCAAGGTTCTGCAGAGGCGAAATAGCTGATGTTACCACAAGGCTTTCCGCCTCCAAGGTGGTTGCCCGCATGCCAACCGGGTTTTGGACCCCGCTTTCACCATCGACGATGTAGCCCATTGGCATAACATGTAAGACGTGTCGGCCGCCTTCCAGAAAGTCTTCTAACCGCGAAGCATCCTCTACCTGCTTAAGCTCTTGCCGTGATACAGCCCTGTCGCCAGGGAGCCGGATGATGCCGTGAGCTATCTCAGAGTCGATATGTCCTCCTGAGAGCGCTACGAATCCCCCGATTATCCGATAACCTGAGTAGGTTTCAGCCTTCCGTATGGAGGTAGCGATAGCTACCGCAGCCTCATCCATATCAACGATAAGGCCTTTCTTCAGGCCTCTCGAAGGAGAGATGCCAACTCCCACCACCTCGATCTGGCGTGGTCCTTTCACCTCTCCTATCAGGGTACATATTTTGGTGGTCCCTACATCGAGACCAACTACTACCTGTTCGCTTGCCACTCTATCCTTGGCCCGCCTTATATCTATGCCACTGTCTCAATCTGGCAACGAAATGCCGCCTCACAATGGCTAGGTTATTAAACATACGCGCCCCGAACGCCACGATTGCAGCGAAATAAAGCTCCACCCCCAACCGGTCGCCAAGAAAAGTCAATGTTCCGGCCAGCAGCATGTTGGTGAACAATCCCGCTACGAAAATGTCGTTCTCGTACCGGCCATCTAGCTCCGCGCTAATGGCTCCCAGAATGGAGTCCATAGCTGCGAGGATAGCCATACCCGTGTATCGGGCATAGTCAGCGGGCACAGAAATGGAAAACGAGAGCCCGATTACCACTCCCGTCAGAAGACCGAGCAAGGGCAGCCACATAGGAAGAAATCCTCCGGTAATCCCGGTATCTGTTACCGATGTTGCCTTACCAGCTTCTGCAACCGGCTCAGGCAACGTCCCTCCTCATCTTACGGACGAGGTTGGCCGGGCTTGGCCGGAGCAGAAGAGGCGAGTGTGTATACGGGTCGACCCTTGAAACGTAGGTCGATCGTTTCAGCCCGCGCCTTCGTCGTCTCCAGGTGTGTGCTAATCGCCGAGAGAGCTGCTAGTTTAGACTCTAGGTCGCTGGCATCTCCAAATACTATAGCAGGTCCATCCTGGACAGGGACCGAGATACCTCGATTCTGAGAGTATTCGAACTCGGAAAACCGAATACCTATCTCAGAAAGCGCTCCCATTAACACCTCCACATCGGCAAGGAGAGTTGGATCAATCCGGCTCCCCAGCCTTATGGAGGGACCATCTATATCTTTCACCACCATAACTGGACCGGGAGGTGGTTCGGTGCTAAAGGCAATCCCCTCCCGATCTACCAAAAAGGACCCATCCTGAGCTTTCCATTGTACGATAGGAGTTCTCTCCCTGACACCTATCTCCACCCGTCCAGGTAGCATCGCCGCCACATGGACGTTCTGCACCTCCGGAAAGCTCCTGACCGATAGCGCGATCTGATCGGTCTGAAGCAGCAAACTGTTCTGCCCCATGCAACCGATCGTCTCCTTCGCCTGCTGCACATCTAGCAGCTTGGCCCCGGAGACAACCACCTCTCTAACTGCGAAAAACGGAGAGGCGACAGAATAATATAGCAGCCAGGCTGCGAGAATCAATACGGCCAGATAGATCGCTACGGGTATCGCTCGCAAGATCCACCGAAAAGAGATCGTCCGTTTCCTCGGTATACTTCTGGACGAAGCGGACTTTACTGATCTCCGGCGGGTTCTCCGGCGGGGGCTGATCGCTTGATCTCTCAATTTATCTCCCCTCCGGTCGCCCAAACGGTCTCTCGGCTATCTCTTTTTCCGCAGCCTCTTTCTTCTTCAATCTGCACAGCACGTGTTCGCCTACCTTGAACACATCACCGGCGCCCATCGTAATTACCAGGTCCCCCTTGGCTACCTCCGACTCCAACACCGCGGCAGCTTCAGGCAGGCTTCCAACGTGGCGTACGTCGGGGTGGTGCATACGAGCCACCAGATCGCGGCTGCTTATCGACTCCCCCTCCTCTCGCCCGGCCGGGCGGTAGATAGGTAGGATCAAAACATGGTCGGCAGCGTCGAAAGCTTCGGAGAATTCTTTCAGCAGCTTCTCAGTGCGATTGGTAGTATGTGGTTGAAAGACACACCTAATAGGATCGCGATGCCGTTCCCTGGCGGCTTTCAAAGTGGCCTGAACTGCCGTAGGGTGGTGTGCATAGTCGTCGATTATCGCTACCCCCCAGGCTTCGCCGGTCAACTCGTACCTCCTTCTAGTGCCGCGGAATGATGCCAGAATAGAAGACGCCTGGGCTGAGTCTATACCCACAGCGTTCGCCGCCGCTATTGCGCCGAGGGCATTGAGGGCATAGTGATGCCCCGAAAGTTGAAGCGTGCAGGTGTGCCGGTTCCCCGATGGTGTGGTGAAGGAAAAACTTGTACCGTATGGTGATAGGGGTTGGTATTCCTCCATCAGCCAATCGGAACCGGGGGAAACCCCGTAGCTTTGTCGCGGTACCGGCAATTTCATATCCCTTAAGATCGGATCGTCGGAACAGGTAACCAGCAATCCATCTGCAGGGATCCTGGAAGCGAACTGTAAGAAAGTCTGCTTGATGTCATCCAAATCCGTGTAGCAGTCGAGGTGGTCGGCCTCGATGCTTGTAATGATCGCGACCTTAGGCCAGAGCTGTAGGAACGAGCGATCGAACTCGTCGGCCTCGGCTACCAGGTAATGCCCATTCCCCATCAATCCATGGCTGGGAAAATCCAACGGTTCGCCTCCGATCAAGGCCGTCGGATCCATTCCCCCCTTTTGGAGTATATAAGCAAGCATACTGGTGGTGGTAGTTTTCCCATGCGTACCAGCCACGGCAAGCCCGAAGCTCTCGTTCATAACCCAGCCTAACAGTTCGGCGCGCTTTATCGTTTTGATCCCCCGCCGCTTTGCTTCCTCCAACTCCGGATTATCCGGCCTTGCCGCGGAGGTGAATACCACCAGATCTGCCCCCAACACCGCTTCTGCCGAATGGCCGATATTAACTGCTATCCCCAGCGATTTTAACCTTTCGATAAGATCGGAGCCTTTGACATCTGAGCCGGTCACTGTTTTACCTTTGGCAAGGAGCAACTCTGCCAGGGCACTCATCCCTATCCCGCCAATTCCAACGAAGTGAACCCTCGAAATGTTGGCTAGAAGGCCCGCATCTTTATTAATCTGAAATTGAGTAACCATCGATCAGATCCCCCGTCGAGAACGACTTCCCCGCCGCGACAGTAAATCTACCTCTGAGGCTGCCAGGCGCGAGCGTGAAGGTTTGCGCTGCAGAACCTTCACTACCGTTTCCGATTTCTCTCGTCTTGCTGGAGCGGTTCGTTCGAACCGTGATACTGACATGAGCAAACCTACCGCAGCCAAAGAGACCAAGAGAGAAGAGCCTCCAAAACTGATGAACGGCAGGGTAATACCGGTGTAGGGAACGGTATTTGTAACAACAGCAATATTAATCATCACCTGAATCAGGATCAGGCTTGTAACCCCTGTTGCTAGCAACTTCCCGAATTGATCCGGAGCCTTAAAAGCGATCCGGAACCCCCTCCACGCCATAACACCAAAAAGCAGCATTACGGCTGTTACCCCAAGAAAACCCAACTCCTCGCCAATAATGGCGAAGATAGCGTCGGTATGAGCGTTGGGCACGTAATAGAACTTCTGTCTACTCGCGCCTAATCCCAGGCCGGTAATCCCGCCCGATCCAAGCGCTATCAAGGTTTGAATTGTGTGCCAGCCGGTATCTTGGGGATCCGTCCAGGGGTCCAGAAAAGCCCTGATTCGATCACTCCGATATCCCGACGCTACAATCAGATTAATGAAAC
>JBMNNU010000213.1:0-5642 GCA_050942695.1 Chloroflexota bacterium | reverse complement strand
GACCAGGGAGTTGTACAGCGCTACCATCAGCATGTACATCAGCACTATCGATATCAGCAGTGCGGAGCCGATGGAGTTGAAACTCTCGTCCTGCATCTCGGCCTCACCCCGCATCACTACTTCGTAACCAGCGGGCACCTGCAGCGCGTTGATGCCCTGCTTGAGGTCGGCCGTCACATCGCCGAGCGGCCGGCCGTTGACGGCGCTTGTGACCGCAACCTGCCTTGTCCGGTTCTCCCGCTCTATCTCCGCCGGCCCCTCAACCGGTACCAGTTTGGCAACCTGGCTCAGCTTCACCACGGTACCGCGAGGCGTCGTGAGCGGAACGTCTGGGATCGAGGCCAGATCGGACTGATTGCCGACAGAGCCATATTTGACACGGATATCCACCTTGTCCTCGTTCTCCCGGCGTAGCTCCGTCGCTACCGTACCCTCGAAGGCGGTCCTGAGAGCGCCGGCTACTTGGGCGCTGGTCAGCCCCAGGTCCGATAATCTCTCCTGGTCGAGCTGGACACGCATCTCCGGCGCGCCGTGTCCGGCGCTGTTGGTTACATCCAGGGTGCCCGGGGTGTTCCGAGCGATCTCCTCGACCTGCGATGCGATCTGGGATAGCACCTCTATGTCAGAACCCTTGACCGATATCTGTATCGCCTGCCCACCGGTGCCAACGAAGCTGGCAGGGGCTACTCGGACCGTCATCCCTGGGATCGCTCGGCCCGCCTCGCGAACCTGATCAGCAATCTGATAGACCGACTTGCTCCGCTGTGACAACGGCTTCAAGCTTACGAAGAGCTGTGCAGATCGAGCCTGGCCGCCGCCAAGCTGCCCACCGATTCCCACCAAAGAGAGAATGGCATCTGTCTCAGGGTAGGAGGCAATCTCCTTCTCCAGCCGCTGGACCGCCTCGTTGGTCGTGGCCAGGGTGCTTCCGGCTGGCATATCCACCGTCACCGTGAACATCCCCTCATCGGACTGGGTCATGAACTCAGAACCCACCGCCCCCACAGCTACCAGGGCGATCCCGCTCACGAACGACAGAAACCCGATCAGCAGCACTAGCCAGCGCAACCTTAGCGCGGTGCCCAGCAACCTGCGGTAGCCGCGCTCCAGACTAGCGAAACCGGCCTCCCACCTTCTCCACAGCGGGGCGAGAGGGGAGCGCTCATCCGAGTCTGCCGAAAGCCACCGCGACGCCAACATCGGGGTCAGAGTGAACGATACCAGCAGGGAGAAGAGGGTTGCGACCGCGATGCTGCCCCCAAACTCCTTGAAGAACTGACCAACCATGCCCGTCAGGAAGGCGAGCGGGGTGTAGACCACCACGTCCACCAGGGTGATAGCCAAAGCAGCGGCACCGATCTCCTTACGACCGTTGAAGGCAGCGGCAAAGGGGGTATCGCCGAGCTTCAGGTGGCGATGGATGTTCTCCAGGATTACTATCGAGTCATCCACCAGAATACCGATGGTTAGGGCAAGCCCCATCATGCTCATCATGTTGAGGGAGAAGCCCATAGCCCACATCACAGCGAAGGTAGCGATCAGGGATGTGGGGATCGAGATCAGGACGATCAGGGTGCTCCGCCAGGTATGCAGAAAAAGCAGCAGCACTATCGCCACTATAATTACTGCATCGCGCAGGCTGTCCTGGACACCCTCCAGGGAGCCCTTGACGAAGCGGGCGTTCTCCATGACAGTCGAAATCTCAACGCCCGCTGGCAGCATCGCCCGAAGCTCCTTGAAGGTCTTGCGTACATCTTCGGTTACCTTCACAGTATTGGCGGTCTGCTGCTTCATTATCAGCAGGGCAACACCCTCGACGCCGTTAGCTCGGCTTATGAAGCTCTGCTTCTTGAATCCATCCTGGACGTTAGCCACGTCCTTGAGCCGGACGATAGCCCCATCAGGTGAGCCGGACAGCACCAGATTGGCGAGCTGATCTATCTCCTGAGCGAGGCCGTACACCCGCAGATTGTACTCGCGGCCACCCTCTTGAACGTATCCGGCTGGAGCTGACATGTTGGATGCGGCCAGAGCTGATGTGATCTGGTTTATCGAAAGCCCACGAGCCTCCAGCTTCTTGCGATCCACCGTTACCTGGATCTCCCGCTGGTGGCCGCCCATGACGTTTACCGCCGCTATCCCTTCAATTGCCTCCAGCCTGGGACGGATGGCCTCATCTACCAGCTCGTACACCGCATCCGGGTTACGGTCCCAGCTCACCCCAGCGACAATGATCGGTGAATCCTCAGGGTTATACTTCGATATTGTTGGATCTAGCGCGTCCTCGGGGAGGCCAGCGCGGATCTGGTTTACCCTCCGCTCTACATCCTGGGCGGCAGAGTCGGGATCGATGCCGTCCTTGAACTCCAGCAATACCAAAGAGTAACCATCGCCGGAGGTAGAGATAATGTTTTTAACGCCGGGAGCGCCAGCGACTGCGTTCTCCACCGGTTTGGTGATTCGGGCCTCCACTTCCCTGGGGCCAGCACCTGGGTAGGCGACGACGACGCCAACGTAAGGGAACTTGACGCTTGGCAACATGTCTACTGCCATCGATTGGTAGGCGATGATGCCCCCCAACATGATGGCCAGAACGACCATGAGTATCAGCAAGGGTCTTCGGATTGACAGAGAAGTCAGCCACATTGTTGAAATGTACCCCCCAAACACACACTTCCATTGAACACACTCGATAGGGTACTGGGGTTGGTTCTGTAGCAAATCGGATGAAGGGCGGATAGTTGGATACGAAGAAAGGAGCGCCGAATAAGCGCTCTTTATCCACGTTGATCGTATAGCCCTACGACGAATGTTGTATACGCCCAGAATGCGGCGCTAATCAACGATATCGGCCGATTAAAAACCGATATTCATCTACAACTTCTTTATAAAGGTGCATTGATGCCGAGAGAAGGCACAGCAATTGCAGCATATACAAATAACAGATTGATGATTCCACAACCCTGGTTAGGTCGTCACACTGGAATGTGTCACGACTCGACTGGAGGCGCTAGCGTTATTCTCCCTATCCCTCGAAGCGCAACCCAGGGGCAATACGTTGCTCTTGGGAAGTTTCGATAAAAACGGTTGGAGCATGTGGAAGCGCCTCCCGACAACGAAACGGTGGAGCGTTCGATGATTAACCAAGCCAGGATCGACGGACAGGCTAATCAACATATCCGTCCCGTTGCCACTCTTCCACCGAAAGGAATGAAATCACTAGAAGAATCGATATCAAGGACGATTGAGCTCGAGCAACTGCTTGAATTCGGCCAGGCCGTATTCTCCACGCTCGATCTCGATGATGTTCTACACATCGTTGCCAGAAGGTTGGTAGACTCTCTCAAGGTTACCTTCTCTTATGTGTCCTTGCTGAATGAAAACAGCAACCTGCTGGTCGTCAGGGCTAACGCCAGGGCATCTGCTCGTCCAGGATTGTTAGACAGCATCCCCTCTGAGTTCTCCCCGGGGCAGGCCCCCAGCTTCAAGGAAGTCCTGCTCACCGCTAAGCCCTTGTTGATAAGGCAGGATTTCCTGAGTGGGATGTCCGACCCCGAGGAGATGCAGGTGGTGTTCGATAGATCAACTAAAACAGAGCTTCTGGTCCCAATGGAAGCCAAAGGCCGCCTCCTGGGAATCGTGGTTTTGGGAGAGCACCGGGAATGGAAACGCGCTCCCTTCACAGTTGAAAAGATTAGGTTCTGCTCAGCAATGGTAAGACAAGCAGCTATCGCCATCGAGAATGCCCGCCAGTTCTCGCTGAAGTTCGACTTCCTTTCTATGATATCCCACGAGTTGCGCACGAATCTGGCGGGAATCAACGCCTCAGCAGAGTTACTTGGTAAAGGTGTGAACGATCCAAGATCTCGCCAGCTCCCGGAACTAATGCTGGCGCAGACCCAGCGGCTGAGAAGCTTCGTGGAAGACATTCTGAACGTATCTCAGATAGATGCCGGGGCATTGGATCTCCACCTTGCAGCGGTGCCATTAATACCGCTGCTGAAGCGTGCGATCGCAACCGCTCAAGCCACCACGAAGCACCACTTTTTCGAGCTACGAGTTGAGGGAAAAGTGCCTCTGGTGATGGCGGATGCAAACCGCGTAGAGATCGTTATCAACAATCTCATCCGCAACGCTATCAACTACTCGCCTAAGGGGGGAAGAGTGACGATAGAACTCCGCGCCGAGAGCGGAAACATGGTAGTCGTGGCTGTGGAAGACGAGGGGATCGGCATCCCAGCAGATAAGAGAAAGTGTATATTCGACCGGTTCGTCCGGGCTAACAACGGTACTGCTGCCGTTCGTGGGCACGGTCTGGGCTTATACATTGCTCGTAATCTCGTTGAACGACACGGCGGGCGAATATGGGTAGAGAGCGAGGAGGGGAGGGGATCTCGCATCTCTTTCAGCTTACCTGTCTTCAGGATGGAGGAGACAACGGGGGCGAGGGGCATCCAATGACCACGAAGATTCTGCTGGCTGACGACGACGAGTGCCTGACGAGGACGGTAGGCCTTGCCCTAGAAGAGATAGGCTACAAGGTGGACATCGCTCATAACGGCCTGGAAGCCATCGTTCAGGTGCAAAAGGACAACCCCAATCTCGTGATCCTGGACGTGATGCTCCCACGCGTGGACGGATGGGAAACCTGCCGCCGCATCCGCGAAATCTCCAACGCACCCATCTTGATGCTCACTGCAAGGGACGGAGAGTGCGATGAAGTCAAAGGACTCCGTAGCGGAGCCGACGTCTACATGACCAAACCGTTCGCACTCTCCGTCCTGCTCGCCCAGGTCGAAGCTCTCCTCCGACGCAATCGCCCAACCGACCACTCAACTAAACTCGCGGAAGTCTCTGTCGGCAACCTCCAGATCAACCTGCCTCACCGCGAAGTGTCGCTGGCCGGCCAGCCCGTCGCGCTCTCTCCCACTGAGTTCCGACTCCTGGCCGTCCTGGCTGCAAGACTGGGCAGGGTCGTCTCTCACCGAGATCTACTCACCGAAGTCTGGGGACCCGAATACGCCGACGAGACCACCTATCTCAAACTGTACGTCTGGTACCTGCGCAAAAAGATAGAAGAAGACCCCAACCACCCACAATACATCCTAACCAAACGGGGCCAAGGGTATTACCTAAACGCCAACCCCTCACACGAACTAACAACAACTTCTGAAAAAAATGCCAGATTCTGACCGAACTCTGACCTACAACTACTTGTATCTCGCTTTAACCTCATTTATAACAATTATTGTCTCTTGCTAGTCACTTGGACATTAGGAGGATGCTTAGGGGATAGCTGTTGCGGGCCAGGAACCCGTCAGGCAACAAACGTGAAAGAGCCCCTATCGGCTGCCACCGCAGGGGCTCGGAGCAAAGGGGCATCGTGGACACCCTCCCTGCCATCCTCTTTTTATCATCTGGATGCTAGGGAGTCAATATGCTATGGGGGCGACAACGGGGGCGAGGGGCATCCAATGACCACGAAGGTTCTGCTGGCTGACGACGACGAGTGCCTGACGAAGGCGGTGGGGCTTGCCCTAGAAGAGATAGGCTACAAGGTGGACATCGCTCATAACGGCCTGGAAGCCATCGTTCAGGTGCAAAAGGACAACCCCAATCTCGTGATCCTGGACGTGATGCTC
>JBMNNU010000212.1:0-5667 GCA_050942695.1 Chloroflexota bacterium | reverse complement strand
GATCCAGCGACCGGCCACCGGCACGGAGGATCAGGCGAGGACGGCCGCAAGGTGCGGGCCGTGGACCTGGACGTGGCGACGCTTACGGCTTCCAAATTGATCAGAGCCAACAGCGGCGGGACTGCCCTGGAGTCTTCGCCCGGTATATACGCGGGTTTTGGCTCCGATGCTGATGTTGATCTTCAATCTATGCAGTTCGTCAACGAGATCCTAGGCTGGCCGGCCTATGTGCCCAATGGTACTGATCTGGTGTCCGGCAACCTGTGGCTGAGAAAAAGCGGCACCATGGGTGCCGTCACAGTAGTGGACGTTTCCGGCGAAGCCGGGCTCACCGACGACTATGAACAGGCCATCAAAGCTCTCCCTGCTGCCGCTAACGACGCTATCGAGTGGTTGCCCTGGATCTATGCAAACGAGCCCAGGGTCAAAGCTGGTAAGACGATCTCCGCTATGTTTGCCGTCTGGTGTGTGGGCGGAGTTGGTGTCACCGCGAAACTGGTAAACAGCGATGCTTCCGAGACTACAGCCCCCGCTGTGAACACCGCGGAATGGAACATTGTTACGATCGAGGGCCACACGCTGGCCGGAACATCCTGCAAGCCCCAGTTCGTAGCCGACGACGCTGGGACGTTCTACGTTGTGCCTCTCGGCGCCTGTATCGGCCCTCGGGCAATGGCGTTGCCGCCGAGACCAATCCGGTATGTAATCCACCCACAAGACAGCGTGATTTCGAACGTTGATCCTGGCGGAGCATGGGTAGATGCTGATCTAACTAGCAAAACGTCCCCCCTTACAGTGGCTGTGAAGGGGGCTTGGGCCTATCAAAATGATACGACAAGCTATGTAGCTGTTAAAGCGAGACCGAAAGGGGCGCCTGACGGCTGGGGTTGGTCAGTAGTTAAAGCCATGAACACCGGCCAGTATTGGACCGCTCAGGCAACGATACCTTGCGATGATGGTCAGACAATCCAGTTCATAGGCGGTGCAGCAGGAGATACTGAAAAAATCGGACTGCACCTAACAGGGTACTGGGAGTGGGCATGATGATCTATCAACACGAATGCAAATTGAAACTCCGCGACGATGATCCAAAAACGCTTGGACGATCACACATACAGTACGGCACCGTGGTCTGTGACGATCCTGCTTTGGTGGAGGGTGTCGATTACGAGATTGACTACGAGGTAGGGACAATCCGGCGGCTAGTGGACCTGGGGGATGGGTACGAACGCAAGCTGATCGGGTTTTCGTTCGAGTACGACGATAGGAGCGATCTGCCGGAGCCGCCATCGTTCGAGACGCGGCTGGCCGCGCTAGAAGCTATCGAACGCGAGCGGATTCTGGAGGTGCTGTGATGTTAAGCGAGGCGCAGGTGGAGTTCCTCAAAATTCAATGGAGACTGGGCAAGATAGCATCTGAGCAGATTGATCAGTTGGTGAGCCTGGGCCGGCTGACCCAGGAGCAGGCGGACTACATAACATCATAGGAGGCCAGAATGAGCCTGGACGAATCGGTTAGGTGGAGCTTCGCGGCGCTGGGGGCAGCGTTCGCGATTCTGTGGCGGGACCTGGCGGGGGTGATGTTCGCCTACCTGCTGCTGGCGCTGCTCGACACATTCACGGCCGTGGTGGCCAACGGAAAGAGGAAGAACATCTCGCCCGAGCAGGGGGCCTATGGCTGGAAGAAGAAGGCGAACAACATCGCGATCGTGCTGGTGATCGCGGTGCTGCAGCAGGGCCTGCCGCCGGGCTTCCTCGAGCAGTGGGGCTACCAAAGCATTCCGGCAGCGCAGACGGTCTGCGGCGTTCTCGCGATCTGGGAGGCGCTTAGCGCGCTGCGGAACTGGGCGTACACGAACCCCTCGGCGGCGAAGCTGGCGGAGAGGTTCGGTCCGGGCATACCTGAGGGTCCGGTGAATCCGCCGGAGGGGCTGATAGGACTGTTCGGAAAGCCGAAGTGGGCCGACGTCGATCGGAGAGAGGGGGGCGAATGAGCAAGAAGTACCTGGTGATCTGTCCGTCCAACCAAAGCTACAACCCTTACCCGCGGCCGGCTGGTTGGAGCGAGATGACCGCCATGGTGAAGCTGGCGAATCTGGTCGTAGAGGCGGCCAGGGATGTGGAGGGGCTAACTGTCGTCTCCATCCCCGGCAGGCCGGACGACGGGCGGGATCCGCTGCTTTCGGCACTGGACGCCCAGCTCGACGCCGCGGCGACCTGGCTGCAAGTGATGGGGGTGTCGCTGTCGGACGGGGTGATACTGTCGATCCACAGCGACAGCGGTGAATCGCACCTGGCCAACTGCTACGGCGGCGCGATCGGCGGGCCGAGCTGGCAGCTCGGCGAGTGCGTCATGGAGTCGGTGCAGGCTCTGATGCGGACGCCGAGACTGATCAGGCTCGACTACACATACTACAGATTCTACCAGCGCCGGCGGGGCTACGTGGCGACCCTGTTCGAGTGCGGCGCCCACCGCGACGAGCGGGACCTGCGCTTCCTGGTGGACCGGCAGGAGAAGCTCGCCAAGGCGATCCTGGCGGGCGTCCTGGGATATTTCGGACTGCCATTGCACCTCCGCTCCGAGGACAGAACAAGTGAGCTGGGGATCGATCCGGTGGCGCAGTTCGAGGCTCGAGGGATCGGCGCCAACAAAGAGACAGCAATCTACAAGTTCTATCGGGAGGCGTGCCGCGGTGGGCTGGTAAGCAACCTGGGCGCGGCGATCACCGACGAGATAGACGGGGAGAAGCTTCAGATTCCGAAGCCGGGTGTCGTGGTGCAATACTTCCAGAACGGGGTGGTGGAGTACCACACGGACACGGGCAAGTGCTTCCGACCGCTGATCTGCGAGGAGCCGAATAGATGGTTCCCGATCCCGTCCTGATGCAGTTGTTGATGCAGTTTCACCGCTGGACGGTGCGTTCAGAGCGTTAGTAGTTGACTTAAAATGGCCGATTGTGCGTAGGCTGAGATAGTTTTATCCCCCTGCGGCGTGCCATGACGGATCTTCGGAACTGGGTGTCGGGGGTTCGAATCCCTCCTGGCGTACCCCAAAGGGCACAATATGTGGGGCCTGGAGTTTGTCCAGGCCCTATATTTTGTGTTGTGCGCCTGGCTCTTCTGACTCCTACATTTCCGAATCCAATACAGTGCTCAAGCAGCAACCTCAACGGCAATCGTCTTCGGCTCTTCGGTTTCTTCAGGGATCGGCTCACCATTGCTTTCTATAGATGGATTTGAGGGTGGGGTTGATGCCAGCAGGATAACATAAGGTACATAGTGGAACAAGCATTAATGGATGTAATCTTTTGTAGTTGTTGACTGGGCACGGAGTGCGATGGTATAACTAAATACAGTTAAAAGCAATGGCATAAAAGAGAGGCTTGTAAATAATATTAAGCTCGGGAACTGAATTTGCGAGAGGAGGCCGAGATGCCCAGTATTATCGAGACTATGATTGGTGGGTTCGCCGCAGGGGTTGGCTTCGCTATCGGCATCGGAGCGACGGCGATAGGATCTGAGAAGGCGCGGCCACTGGCAAAAAGGGCGATGAAAGGGTACCTGATGGCCGTCGATCGAGTTAAGGAGATGGCCGCGGAGGCGGGTGAGACGATGCAGGATCTCTACGCCGAGGCTAAGGCGGAGCACGAGGCAGAGATGAGAGGCGGCGCATAATAAGCGATCAACAATGGAGGGCCTCCGAATGTCGGACAAAAGGAGCGTCACGTTAGTTAGTGCGGTGCCGGGGAGGATTCGGGTCAGGGTTGACAGGTCAATGCGCTCTCCGGAATCGATGCGTGAACTCGCCGAGCTTCTCCGTGGGTTCAACGGTGTGTGTGAAGTGCAGGTCAATCCGACTACAGGTAGCTTCCTGGTGTTCTACGATCCCGAGACCATGGATTTGACACAGCTATTTATTGCTGCTCAAGCCGCAAAGATCGACATCGTGTTACCCGGCACAGGCTCAGAAGGCGCAACCCAGGGGGACCTATCCGATGTGGCGAAGGCAGTCAACTCCCACTTTGGGCAGTTGGATCGAATGGTCTCCGGTTTCACAGGAGGCAAACTGGACGCTAAAACCCTGGCGCCTTTAGCCATAGGGGCTGTAGCCGTGCGTCAACTGTTTGTCCAGGGTGCCGGCCTATCGTCTGTGCCCTGGTACGTCCTGCTCTGGTATTCCTTCGAGATGTTCACCAAGTACAATCTGAAAAAAGGTCCCCAAGCACAACCTCCCCCTGAAAGCGCGTAGAGCTTAACTACGAAACGATACCTCATTCATTCGCCCTCTGTATCGGCCAGGATGACCTTTATCCCAGCGTCTTCCGTAGGGCCGCGTCCACAGCGTTGAGCGTTTCCCATCGCTTGGCAAAGCAGAAGCGGACCTGGGTTTTCCCCTTGGAGGGGTCGGAGTAGAAAGACGACCCCGGCACCGTCGCCACCCCGGCCAGCTCAATCAACTTGCGAGCGAAGCTGTCGTCGTCTTCTGCTCCCAACCGCCTCATCAGATCTCTTACATCGGCCAGGATATAGTAAGCACCCTGCGGAATCGATGGCTGGAATCCGGTATCCCGAAGTGTTTTGACCAGGAAGGTCCGGGCTTCAGCGTAGCGAGACTGGAGGTCGCGATAGTACTGCTCGGGGAAAGCCAGGCCAGCTACGGCGGCGTGCTGGAAAGGCGTAGGCGCGCCTACGGTGAGGAAATCGTGCACTTTGCGGATGCGCTGGGTGATACGTGGTTGAGCAATAGCCCACCCAACACGCCAGCCTGTAACCGAGTAGCTTTTGGATACGGAGTTAATGGTTATCGTCCGCTGCCACATCCCGGGCAGACTTGCCATGGAGACGTGTCGAGCTTCGTCGTAGAGGATATGCTCGTACACCTCGTCGGTTACTGCGTAGCAATCCCAACGGAGGCAAAGCTCCGCTATCTGCTGCAGTTCATCTCGAGTAAAGACCTTTCCCGTTGGGTTATTCGGGGTGTTGATCACTATAGCCTTGGTCTTGTCGTTAAAAGCGGCCTCAAGCTCCTCTAGCTTGAAAGACCAATTGGGCGGATAGAGGGTAACGTAACGCGGGGTGGCGCCCGAGAGAATACCATCGGGGCCGTAGTTTTCGTAGAATGGCTCGAAGACGATGATCTCGTCCCCTGGATTAATCAGGGCTTTCAGGGTTGCGATCATCGCCTCTGTAGCCCCACAGGTGACGGTTATCTCGGTCTCGGGGTCGCACTGTATGCTGTTGTACCACGCCACCTTCTTGCTTATCGCAGCTCTCAATTCCGGCTCACCGTAGGTGACGGGATACTGGTTTTGCCCCTCTTTGATGGCGGCTACAGCGGCCTCCAGTAACGGTTGGGGAGACTCGAAGTCTGGAAAGCCTTGCGCCAGGTTGTGGCCGCCGTGGGCTAGACACACCCTGGTCATCTCTCGGATCACAGATTCGGTGAAGGTCTCGGTAATAAGAGATAGCGGCTTCATTACTGTTCGAGTCTCCCTGAAAGAAATCGCGGTTCGATTGTGACGCTACCTTAGCATATCAACGATCTACGGTCACGGCCACCGCGTGTCTCTTGGCCGGTTGTACGCTTTCCCAAGGCCTACGATAGTCAAAGCCCATGCTTACATGGCCGGGGGCTACGGCCTCGAATGTCCAGATCTCCACGCCGCCT
>JBMNNU010000211.1:0-5675 GCA_050942695.1 Chloroflexota bacterium | reverse complement strand
GAACGAGCACCGGCACTTCCAGCAGAGCCAGGCTGAGCCCTATCGCAAAGGCGTCGAGACTGGTGGCAACGGACAGCATCACTAGAGAGACGCCTCGGGTCGGATCACCTTTGACACAACCATCTTCGGGTTGGAGGGCTTCCCATATCATCTTCCCCCCAATGAAGGCCAGTAGGCCGAAAGCGAGCCAGTGATCGAAGCTACGGATCTGTTCGGATACTAAGGAGCCGGCGATCCAGCCCAAAACGGGCATGGCGAACTGGAAAAACCCGAAGTGGAAAGATAGCCGGAACGCTTGGCGGGCGGTGACCTTTCCAAGACAGATGCCGGTAGCGACGGCTACGGAGAAGGCGTCCATAGCCAGCCCGAAAGCTATACCTAATATTGGAAGCAGATCCATCAGTTACAGGCTCTCCCTTGTTGAAAATCGGGCGGAAAAAAGACCTCGGCCGGGAACTTACAACGACCGGAGGTCTCGCTTTCAGGCTCGATTGTCGAGTCACTGCTCGGTCCTTCTACTGTCGACGCATCGAACAGTGGTAGGAATCGAAGTCTATAGGACGCCCTAACGCTATCCTTTCAGCGTTTATAAGATTTTACCTTTCGTATGCTGCCAGGGTCAAGGATAGCTCGCTGCTACGGTTGCTGTATCCCTACAGCTAGGGCTCTAACCTGGTTGATGCCTGAGACTTTTGGATTGTATTTGTGGCGGATCGTTCGAACAGTAAAGCTAGCGGAAGTACCTGGCGCTAGACTAGCGGCTGGGTAAGCTGTGTCGGCCCAGAGAACGTTATCGTACTCGTCCAGGAACCAGACGTAAACCGTACAGGCTGTAACGGTTGTCGCGCTGTTGTTAGTCACTGCGCTGTCCCAAACAAATGCAACCCCTCCATAATCGGTGCTGGTTTTCTCCATAGTGGAGCCGGCAACATGAAGTGTAGCTATGCTTGCGTGGTATGTGCTGCTGGATGTAACCGAGACGTCGGCTTTAGAAAAGGCCACTGGCTTGCCCAGTGAGATACGAAAGCCCAGCGCATCCCCTGGGCTTAGATAGGTGAAGGCTTGAGTAGCCGAAGCCACCACATCGCCGCTATCAGATAACAGTTGAGCCGTGACTTTGATCGCGTAGGCGGGGACCGTCCCCTCGTTGCGTAGCTCTCCGAGCACCCAGATGGTACCTGATTCCAGATCCTCACCCTGGACAACGTCTACCCTGTAGACATTGACGGTAGGTGAAGGATCAGGCGGGCTCGTAGGCGTGGGGCTCGGTGATGCTGATGGGGGTGCGGATACCGCTTGATCCGCCGTTGGAGTGGGTGTTGGGGGTGGCGTGCTCGCTTCCCAATCGAATCTCTGATCGTTCAATCTCTCCTGAAGGCCGTTTGGGCCGTTCACCCAGCTTCGGTAACCATCGGTAAAGGCCGTCCAGTTGTCGGCTTTGCGCCATACCAATAACCCGTTGGATGTTCTCTGCAGGGAATCCCCATTGGGGCCGTAATTCTCGTTCTCCATAGGTTGTCCGACGATATCCGGGATCTGCTCAGCCAACGCTTTGAAGCCCAGCTTGAACTCGGGATTAGTCTGAGCGAAAGCGTTGGTTGCCAGAATCGATATTGCGAAGGAAAGCGTTACCGCTAAGAATTTTAAGAATTTGAAGCGCTGCATTGCGGCCCCCTCCAGATGATGGCGATCGATATCCCTCTTTTTTCCTGGTCAGGATTCCAGGCATTTGGAACAGGATTGAAGATAGAGCCTTTTACAGGGCTCTGACTGCGACAGTATAGCGCGGCAGCAGCTTCAGCGGTAAGTTCTTAGGAATTATTTTACAGTTATGAAGAAGGAGCCAGGATCTGGGAGCGACTGTCATGATCATAATGTTTGGATATCGGCACCGAGCCTAACAACCTCTGCGCGAAGCTCGTCGACGTCGCGAGGTCTGTTGGGCCTGAGGCCGCGACTCACCCTCCACTTGGCAAAAGCCAGCTCCGTTGCGGTTTGGTGGAACTGCCTTAGAGTCAACCAGCACCTCAGCCCGCACCTGTAGAAAGCCGCCACCTCCGCCCTCCTACGAGCGCGGGGGGAGGTTATCCTGCTGTAGACTGCCGGACTCAGCACCCCGGCTGCTACCTCATCCTCCAGGTATTCCGTTAACACTCTTGCCTCTCGCCTCCAGGCGTAGCCCAGCATTACAGCGAGCGCGGCAAGCAGCGGCCCAGTGAGAATCAACACTACTAGAGGGGCGAGAAGCCAGAAGGAAGCGCCACCCTCGGACGGCCCGCCGATCAGCCCGATGGAGATGCTCCCGAGTAGGTTCCAGGATGCGTGGAACAGGATTGCACCTATCAACGCGACAAGGGGTAGGAAGAATTTTGCTGCGGCTGTGTTCAACTCGCGAGCGTATCCGATCCCGGCACCGATCAACGCGGTGTACGCAGCGTGGGCGAGTCCGTTGAGAACCACACGGACGTAGAAGATAGCGGCTAGCTCCCCGGTCGGAAAGGCTTCGGAAAAATAGATTATGTTTTCACTCATCGCGAAGCCGATCCCCACGAAGGCGCCGTAAACCATACCATCCACGAGGTCGTCGAACTCGTTACGGAGTCTCCAGGCCAGCAGCAAAAGGATAAGGCCTTTTGCTGTTTCCTCCACCACAGGGGCTACCGCAACGCTAGTTACCAGGCTGCCCAGCAGCTCGCTGCCCAGAGCAGGTGAAAGCACGGCAAGGGCAAGTTCGTTAAAAATAGAGGCTACGACGGTGGCGATCAGCGCGCCCCAA
Organism: Chloroflexota bacterium; assembly: GCA_050942695.1. Classification (GTDB taxonomy): domain Bacteria; phylum Chloroflexota; class UBA6077; order UBA6077; family UBA6077; genus JBMNNU01. The sequence continues at coordinate 2,899 of JBMNNU010000211.1, read as the reverse complement.
AGGAAAGCGGCCAGAAGCACTTGGGTTGGTTCGCGCTCGTACCGGTCGATCTGCAGCAGCAGGAATGTATATATAAGGGCCGGCACTACCGCTGTAGCAATTACCAGAGCGCCTGGACCTGAACCTAGTTCGGCCGCGTACCCCAACACCCCCACGATGCCTACTGCGGCCAGTACAGCCAGCAGAAAACCGCCGCAGCCGGTGGCTAAGCAACTTCTCACCCTCTCCCCTCAACGCTCCTGGAAAGAAAAAACCGGCTCATTTGAGCCGGTTTCCTGTTCCCAGTTTAAGCAACAACCCCTCGTCTGTAAAGACCATATCTTCAATGGTGACCTTACTTCTTTTCGAGCCTGGTAGGGGTTTGGTAGCGCATACCGGATTCGAACCGGTGATCTCCTCCTTGAGAGGGAGGTGTCCTAGGCCACTAGACGAATGCGCCTGAATGTGCTACCAATAGCTACCGGGAACGATTGAATTGTACCCGATCAAGCTCCAACAGTCAAGTTTAATTGATGCGGAATCGTTATGTATCGTTATTGAATTCTAAACGCTGGGCTGCGTGCGATGGTCGGATAGATATAGAATAGATATAGAATGAGAGACATCTGGCACGTACAACCTAAGCGCATCGTTCTGTATACTCGCTATTTCTCAGGAAGCTGTAGGGAACCCCCTCCTGCCTGCGTCTGATATTCATGGAACGATGCGCTTAGGTTGCTTGTCAAGAACGGTGCAAAAGAGGCCTTGATCTTTGGCTGTCGTTGAAAAAGTCAAACGTTACCGCTGGGTTATTCTAGTCCTTGCCTTTAACGCTCAATTTGGCAACGCACTCCCTACGGCATCTGTGTACCCACTTGCGCCCCTTATTCAGTCTGATGTGGGTTTGACTAACGCAGAGGTAGGCCTCTTTTCATCAGCGGTCTTCGCCGGCACCTGGGGTGTGCTGATTATCATGGGCTCACTGACCGACCGCGTGGGGGTTCGTCGGATGATGCCGCTGGGCCAAGCAATCACCGGCATGGTTATCCTCGGAATATCGATGGTCGGGGGCTTTATTCAAATGCTACTGGTGATGTTCGCCGCCGGGCTAGGGCGCGGTATCTCGCACCCAGGGATCAGCAAGTCCATTATGGACTGGTTCCCAACCAGTAGCAGAGCCACAGCAATGGGGATCAAGCAGGCTGGTGTGCCCGCAGCCGGTATTGCAACTGCTGCAATCCTCCCCACTATAGGGCTAATGATAGGGTGGCGGTATGCTATCGCGGTGGTGGGCGTCCTGATCATCCTGTTTGGTGTGGCTACTGCGCTCTTGTATCGCGATCCCTCGCCCTCAGGTGATGTTCCGGTGCGTGGGGCAAAACCAAAGGCCAGCATCGGGACTGTCATCCGGAATCGAGCCCTTTGGGCTATCAGCTTCATCTCTATCCTCTACGTTATTGTTCAGCTTGGCTTGTCGACTTACCTGGCCCTGTATCTCAACGAGGTGGTGCTAGTAACCGCTTTCCCAGATGAAAACGCCCGCCTCGTGGCTGCCGGCGGTTTTCTGGCGGTTTGCCAGGCAGGCGGGGTGTTTGGCAGGGTTTTCTGGGGGGTTGTCAGCGATCGCCTGTTCCACGGGCGCCGGATGCTGGTGTTGACTATTATTGGGGCGATGGCTGCCACCTTGTCCTGGGTGACCAGCAGCTTTGGGCCAGGAACCCCAATAGGATTGTTAGGCCCGATCGCCTTCATGTACGGCGCTTCCGCGATCGGTTGGAACGGGCTAGCTCAAGCAGTGATCGTAGAAGCGGTCGGCAAGAGAAACGCCGCAACCGGCGTGGGCGTCAGCACAACTTTCAGCCAAATTGGAACGGTAACAGGAGCTCCATTGTTCGGATTCGTTGTCGATGTGACCGGCACGTACCGGGCTGCGTGGATGTTGTTGGGCTTTCTCAGCCTGGGAGGAATGTTGATGTCTATCCTAGGATCTAAGACGGAGAGATGCGTTGAGTAAGAAGAAGAACAGCAATCGGCTCAAGAGGCTCAACCGGATGCGGCATCGGCCAGCAAAGCCCAGCAGGTCGATTAAGGACAGCTTTTACAAGCTCGTAGAGGATGCTCTTTGCGACATACCTGAGCCGTTCGTCTCCAAACTCGAAAACGTCGCCGTTGTGGTTGAGGATGAACCGACAGATGAGCTGTTGAGCAGTTTAGGCATACCTGCCGGAGAGACCCTCTTTGGACTGTACGACGGGATCCCCTTAACCGATCGCGGGGAGGCGTACAACCTCGTACCCCCCGACCGCATACTTATCTTCCGCAAGCCGATTCTGGAAGCCTGCTCTAGCCCGGAGGAGATCAGAGAACAGGTGCGGACCACGGTTCTACACGAGGTAGCTCATTACTATGGGATAAGCGAAGAAGAATTGGCGAAAATGGGATTAAGTTAAGGCTTGCATCGTTGATGTATAATGTAGGTCGAGCAACTACAAGCTAATAGCAATGTGATCTAGTTGGAAGGAGTGGACTGTGTCACCATGGGATTCTAGGCGGCGTGGGGTCAGGTCCATCGACTTGACCTGGATGCCTGATGAACTTGAATTGGCGCCTGATTGGGTAAAAGAAGAGGTAACGATGGCGCCAAAAGAGCTTCAGAACTGGCTTTCTACCCAACTACCCATCAATGACACACGGATCGAGAATAGCCGACCAAAAGGCGGCCGAAGGGGAAGGCGGCCGCGCCGGTAATTAGAAAAAACCAAATAGAAACTTAAGAGACTCGGCTCGGATAGCCGGGTTTCTATTTTTATCTAGTAGGATAATACACGGTATATATCTTGCTGCTCTACTATGACGGTTTCGGTGGGCCAAAATCCACCTATTCTAACGGTTGCCCGCCGCGTCGTCCGGCCTGTGAGCG
>JBMNNU010000210.1:0-5720 GCA_050942695.1 Chloroflexota bacterium | reverse complement strand
GCAGTGGCGCTGGATCTTCTCCACCAGCCTGTCGGAAGCCTCTTCGAGGCTTGCCAGGTAACCAGAATCCCCCCTCGCGGCTGCCATCTCACGAGCTTCGTCGTAGGCTACCTTTAGCAGGAAAGCGTTCATCACGCTCTCGGAGTAGCGGCTCTCGAAAGGAGGCGCTGGTTCCGCGTAGTCCTGAGTCCTGAGTCCTGAGGACGGTTCTGAGTTCTGGATTCTGGGTTCTGAATGCTGGGTATCTCCCCTCTCCCCGTGGGGGAGGGGCTGGGGGTGGGGTCCGTCCCCCCGTCTCCCCGTCTCCGCGTCTCCGCGCCCCGTCTCCCCGTCTTCCAGTTGCCGCCGGTAGGCCTCCTCCTTCTGCGGGCCGTTCAGGAAATCCCTGTCCAGCTGGAGGGTGTCGTTCCAGTCAGCCCGGTCCAGGAGGGGAAGGCCATGTTTTCCGATGGATACTTGGCCGGAGTATCGCAGGATCGCTTTAATCGTTTCGTAGATAGTGCGCTGCCGGACAGGGTTTGTCCCAGCCACGTCGCAACGCTGATCCAGGAAGGGCAGATCGCCGCTTTGTCTGATGTATCGCCCCACGGCCTGCACCAGCCAGAGCGCATCGTCTGAGAACTCACCCGGCTGCTTGCCCGTCCAGTAGAAGTTGTGGTTAGCGTAGCCTAGCTCGAAGACCTGGCTAGCCCACTCTACCAGCAAATCTCTAACGAGCTGTTTTTGCCCAGCCCCGAGAAGGAAGGGCGCGGATGCGTAGATATCCTGGATCTCCCTTGCTCCGATCTCCCGGTGACCCTTCTGCGTCTGGTCGAAGGATCGGGAAACGAAGGTCTGGTAGAAGATCTGATAGGGCAGGTTCCTGTTGACGTAACGATCGAAGATGGAATCGCCCGAATCGATCTGTAGATGGCGGCTGTAGCTCTCCTGGAACTCAACGACCTTAGCAAGAGCGCGATCTACCTCTCCCTCTCGCTCGTAACGCGCCAACAGAGCGAGAAGCTGCTGCCGGAAGCTTTCCTCGTTGAAGTCAGGATCCACTTTGCCAGATACCAGTCCGGTGAAGCTGTCCGCTCGCACACTCTCATCGGCGGCCAACTCCAACTCGCTTGCCAGGGCGAAAAAGCCTGGGCCTTTTCGGGCTAATCGGTTGGAAAGCTGGCGCAACCCCTCAGGGCGCTCCAGGGTTCCGTTCCCCACGAACTCGTTGTAGCTGGTGCAGAATTCCGTGGGGTAGCCGATACCACCCCGTCGATGCACGATGGTGGAGTGGAAGCGCACATCTTCCTGAGCCCAGAAGGGGTGATAGTGGGGGCTGACAGCGAGTATCGATCCATCTTCGGTCTGAAGCACGCGGCCTTCAAGGGTCAGATTGGTATAGAGCACATCCTCTCGGAGCGCGCCGGCCTGGGCAGGGCCAAACATACCGGTCACCACCAGCTTGATCCGTCGGCTCTTTGCGCCGTGGTTAGCTACGGTGATCGATTGCACCTCGGTTGCCAGAGGTAAGCCCTCCTCCTGCGGAAGCAAGAAGATGCACCTGGTGATCTCCAGGCCACAGGATGTTTTGTATCGAATAATTGTGCGGTTGGGGGCATGGGTCGCCTGCGCCCAGACCACATTGGGATCGGACGGATCGGCGGAGTAGAAGATCTGTTTACCTTCCTCCACCAGGTAGAACTGCCGGTTGGCGGGAAATCCGTTCTCCTCGGCTCGCATATCCCAACGGGTGGCAAGCACCTGCGTGTCGGCGTGCGAGCGGAAGCTGCCCCGACCTAAACGGTCCACCACGCTCTTGGGCGTGGTTTGGAGAGGTTTGCCGTGGCCTATTCGATTGCCGATCAACAGGTTGGTGAAGAAGTGAGGCCCCGGAGACGGCGACTTCAGGTCGATGACGTGATTGCCCTCCTCGTCCAGGAAGCCTGCCCAACCCGGCACAGCGGTAAGGATCTCAGCTATCCGTTCGGATATAGAGGCCGGGACATCGGCGATTTCCTCTGGGTGAGGGCCGGAGATGTAGAGATGGATGGATGGACCTAACTCCCCCGGCCCCGCTACCCGTACCGGGAAGGAGGGAGAGTGACGGACCTCACCCCCAACCCCCTCTCCGCCGCGGAGAGGGAGCTTTCTTATCTCTCCTTGTGGGGGAGGGGTTGGGGCTGGGGTCCGCCCCAAAATCAACACCGACCTACCATCTCGCCACAAACCATGCAGGAAACGGTACAGGTCGGGGTCGCGCAGTAGTTCAGCTACGACAGGCGCTTTGAAAGGGATACCTGCAACCCCTACCACCGCCTTCCCAGCGGCGTCGACAAATTGGGCATCTACCGGGCTCTCAGTATCTAAGAGACGAGAGAACAGAGAGCGAAGCAGATCCTCAGGCTGGATTTGAGGATCTCGGGCCGATAGTTCGTGAATTTGGCTGTTGGGGATCATTGATTCCTCATGGTTATGAGTATTATTGACCTCTGCATAGACAGGTAATTTTATTGGGGACACCCCCGTAAACGTGCCCTCTGGCACGTTTACGCCCGCCAGGCCTCAACGCTGTGCTCGCTCGCGTTGAGTGCCCTGGACCCGCCTTTAGATACCTATGCAGCGGTCAGTAGTCTACGCAGCTCTCCGCAAAGTCATCCCTTCTTCGATGTCGAAGAGGTGGATGCGCGAGGTATCGACTGCCAGCTCCAACGTCTCGCCTGGGCGCCGGTTAGGCCTGTAGGGCGATCGGGACACGAGGTTGGTGTTGCCGATACGTAGGGTGAGTATCGATTCGCTACCCAAATTCTCCGCAACCTCCAACGAGGCTTTAATGGTGCTGTCGGATGCCTCGCCGGGCATGACCTCCACGATATGCTCAGGGCGGATGCCCAGGGAAACCTCCCTACCTGCGCCGATACCGATCTCTCTAGTGTAATCGGGGGGCAGTTGGAGCCGGAATCCTTCGGCCTGGAGGTATACCTCCCCTTCGCTTCTATCCAGCCTAGCCCGGAAGAAGTTCATGGCCGGGGAGCCGATGAACGCTCCAACGAAGGCGTTGGCAGGGTGGTCGTAGAGGTTCTGGGGGGTGTCCAACTGCTGGAGCAAACCATCCTTCATGACCGCGATCCGGCTGCCCATGGTCATCGCCTCCACCTGGTCGTGGGTTACGTAGACGACTGTAGTCTGAAGTCTCTGGTGCAGCTTGATCAGCTCTGCCCTTGTCTGGACTCGCAGTTTGGCATCCAGGTTGGAGAGAGGCTCGTCCATCAGGAACACCTTAGGCTCGCGGACGATAGCCCTACCCAGCGCAACTCGCTGCCTCTGTCCACCCGAAAGCTGCTTTGGCTTGCGGTTTAATAGCTCCTCGATGCCCAGGACAGCCGCGGCCTCCTTGACTCTCCGCTCCAACTCTTCCTTGGGAGTGCCTCGCAGGCGAAGTCCAAAGGCCAGGTTGTCGAAGACGCTCATGTGGGGGTAGAGAGCGTAGCTCTGGAACACCATAGCGATATCTCTGTCCTTGGGCGCAACTTCGTTGACCAGCCGGTCGCCGATGTAGATGTTGCCCTCTGTTATCTCTTCCAGGCCGGCAATCATTCGCAGGGTAGTGCTTTTACCGCAGCCTGAGGGACCAACCAGCACAAGGAACTCCTTGTCCTGGATTTCGATGGATAGGTTATCTACAGCTTTGGTAGAGCCGAACTTCTTCGTCACATTTTCTAAAAGGACACGCGCCATGTGTGAAACTCCTGAATGGTGGCTTGTTGAGCTAGTACTCCGCCCCAGTGGTTTTTCTAGGTCGCGTGAGCGACCTATGCTGGGAGCGCGGCCATCTTGGCCGCCAGTCCCCGGAAGACTACTTTCAGTAACCTGTCACGATCACTGTGTCGGACCACTAGTGCTGGTATCGTTTCTGGAAGCGGTGGTAATCCACCGTACCGGATAATCGTAAGCCCTGGCCATACTTATTGTCAACTATTATTGTCAAGTGCTATAATCGCCATACGCAGATGTTAGCTATGTTATAGTCTAATATCTCGTAATGTTAAGCTGTGCGGTTCTGTGCAACGCAACCGCTTGCTTATCCCAGCGCCTTCTTGCCGTCGACGCTGGATGAAAGGCAGAAGCCATGAGTATTCCTCAAAACGTCAGTTGTTGCCCTGGAATCGCCCATCTGGGCGAGCGTGAGGGCTGCGCCTTTTCCAAACGGAATTGGTCCAGGGCGTTCTATACCCGCAAAGACGCGGGATTCTCGCTGCACCATCTAGTAAGGAGGCTGAGTTGACGAGGGCTGTCTTTACGCCGATTGCCGCTGTTGTCGCTGTACTGGCGATCGCGGCTGTGATCTTTGGCGGGTTCAACCCGTTCAACATGGGCGGGGATTCCGGAGAGCAGGTCACTATCGAATATTGGGACTGGTGGGTAACGCAAGGTTCCACTATCGATAAAGAGATCGAGCTGTTCGAGAAAGCCCACCCCAATATCAAGATCAAGAAAACCACCCAAGTGGTAGACAAGTACCCTGAGCTACTTCAGTTTGCCATCAAGAGTGGAACCGCTCCTGATGTGTTCCTGATCCCTGAGAAGCCAAAGCTGATCGATCAGGTTAAGCAGGGTTGGTTGCTCCCGCTGAACGAGTGGGCAACCGATGAGTGGAAATCTCAGTATGCGCCTGAGGCCTTCGCCGAGGGAGCCAACATATTCGACGGCAAGCTATACACCGCTCCCTACGAGGGTCCGGCTCCATGGCTTCAGTTCTACATCAACACCAAGCTGTTCGAGGAAGCCGGTCTGGTGGACGAGAACGGCGATGTGAAGGTTCCCAAGACCTGGGAAGAGGTTAGGGAGTACGCTAGGATCATCACCGAGAAAGGCAACGGCAGGTACTACGGTTATGGCTTCGGCAACAAGCAGAAGTTCATTCTGCCGTGGCATCTGTGGATGGTCCAGAATAGCGGCGCCGCAGACGCCGGCGCGGGCTTCGACGCGCGAGTAGGCAAGCACGTTTGGGCCAGCAACCCGGTGTACGGTGAGTGGATCGAGTTCTTCATGGGCATGAAGGAGGATGGCAGCATCATCCCCAACGCCATGTCTATGGACGACGAGATGGCTCGTGCGGCTTTCGCTGATGGCCAGTTCGCCATGACCGTTGGTGGTGTATGGATTCAGAGCGGGTGGGAGAAGACCCATCCTGACTTCAAGGACTACATGGTCGTTGATCTGCCGCATCAGGGTGAGGAGAAGGCCAGCTACTTCTACCGATCTCCTGGTGGACAGGGTTGGGGCATCTCCGCTACCACTGAGCATCCCGAGGAAGCCTGGCTATGGTTCGAGTGGCTCAACTCCAAGGAGGCCGCTACTCGATGGGTACAAGCCAACCACGGCCTGCGGGCTCAACCGGATGTGAACAAGCTCGAGTACGCCAAGACACCGCAGTTCGCTCAGTACATGGAGCTGGCTCAGGAGGGGACCAAGCTTGGCCCTGCTCAGAACCTGAAACATCCTGAGATGAACGAGGTTAAGACTAACGCCACAATGCCGAACATCCAGAACATCCTGGAGGGTGTGTACACCGGCCAGATCACCGATTGGGAAGAGGCTCTCAGGGACCTCGAACAGCGGGAAAACGCTGAGCTGGATCGCGCCATTCAGGATGCGGAATCCAGGGGTGTGAAGCTGGATCGCAGTTGGTGGGTGGTCGAGGACTGGGATCTCACCCAGGACTACCGCAACTAACTAATTTG
>JBMNNU010000160.1:0-7250 GCA_050942695.1 Chloroflexota bacterium | reverse complement strand
CGGAGAGCGCCAGCTCGAAGGCGTTCACGTAGTCGTCCAGGGCGAAGCGGTGGGTGATAACCTGCCGCGGGTCGAACTGCTTGCTTGCCAGCAAACGGTCCATCTGCAGCCAGGTCTTCCACATCATCCGGCCGGTGGTGCCCTTGATCGTGGCCTCCTTGTAGACGATGTCATTGCAGGTGTTGATCGGCACCGGGTCGCCAAGTAGGCCTACCAGCCGTATCGAGCCACCCATCCGGATCATGTCGAATGCCAACCGGGTGCCCGGCACGCTCCCGCTCAGCTCGACCGCCAGGTCCACGCCGCGCCCGCCGTTCATCTCCTTGACCGCGGCAACCGGATCTACCTTGGCCGGATTGATGGCGATAGCCCTGGGGACAATCTTCTGGGCCATCGCCAGTCGCTCGGGGTTGACGTCGAAGATGAAGAGAGGATGAGCGCCCTGGTAAGCGGCCACTTGGGCTGTCATGATCCCGATCGGGCCGCACCCCACGATCCCCACGCTCCCCACTTCCAGGGGATCCACCAGCAAACCGTGCACTCCCACGCCCATCGGCTCCATCAATGCGCCCAGCTCGATATCCGTACCTGCCGGAAGCTTCCAGGCACACACCGATGGTATAGCCGCGTACTCGGAGAAGCAGCCCTCCACGTGGACTCCGAGGATCTTCATATCCTCGCAGGCGTGCTGGTTCCCTGTCTGGCACTGATAGCAGAAGCCGCAGGGGATATGGGTCTCGGCAGCCACCAGGTCGCCGGGCTTCAGATGGCTTACCTGGCTGCCTACCTCGACAACTTCACCGCAGATCTCGTGGCCGAAGGTCATGGGCAAATTGATCCGCTGCGCCGCCCACTCGTTCCAACCGTAGATGTGGATGTCCGTGCCGCAGATCGCGGCTGCTTTGATCTGCAGCAGCACGTCGTTAGGGCCGACCGAGGGCATCGGCATCTCGACCAGTTCCGCTCCTTTTTCGGGGCGAGTCTTACGTAACGCTTTCATTGGTACTCTCCCTTCACAGATAGAGAAAGAGTTAACACTATAAAAAAGGGGCGGGTTCAGACCCGCCCAATTACGTCGTACATCGTTCCTCGCTCAGCGTTTGGCTGGCCCTGGCGCTCATCGCCCTCAAACGGCAGCGAGGCTCCGTTTGAAGATGTGGTAGTGCTCCAGGGCTTTGCCGGCCCCGATAGCCACGCAGGACATCGGGTCGTCGGCCACGTGGGCGGGAACTCCCGTTTCCCGCATCAGCAGCTTATCGAGGTGGCGCAGCATGGCGCCGCCCCCCGTCATCACCATCCCTTTGTCGATCACGTCTGAGGCCAACTCCGGGGGGGTCTGCTCCAACACTGTCTTGACGTTGAGGATGATGGCCTGGAGCGCATCCTGGATAGCATCCGTTACCTCGTCTGAAGACAGGGTGATGGTCTTGGGGAGCCCGGCGATCTGGTCGCGCCCCCTGACATCCATCTCCAGCGGCTCTTTCAGGGGGAGGGCGCTGCCGATGCGGATTTTAACCTCTTCTGCGGTCCGCTCGCCGATCAGAAGGTTGTACCGCTTTTTTACGTAACTGGTTATCATGTCGTCGATTTTGTTGCCGGCTACCCTGACCGAGCTGCTGACGACGATATCGTTCAAAGAGATCACCGCCGCTTCGCAGGTTCCACCCCCCAGGTCCACGACCATGTTGCCGCTAGGCCCCCCGATCGGTATGCCGGCTCCGATGGCGGCAGCCAGCGGCTCCGCTATCAGGTGGGCTGTTTTGGCCCCAGCCTGGATCGTGGCGTCCTGGACGGCACGGCTCTCGACGTTGGTAATCCCGGCAGGGATACACACCATCACCTCGGGTTTGAATATCCTCAGCTTACCGCACACCTTGGTGATGAAGTAGCGAAGCATTGCTTCGGTGATCATATAATCGGCTATCACGCCGTCGCGCATTGGCCGGGTGACGATGATGCTGCCCGGCGTCCGGCCGAGCATCTGCCGAGCCTCTTCCCCTACCGCCACTACACGGTTCTCGTTGGCCGAATAGGCCACCACGGAGGGCTCATTCAGGACGATACCTCGTCCTTTGACGTACACCAGAACGTTGGCGGTGCCGAGGTCTATGCCTATGTGCTTACCTAGCATACTTACTCCGATGAGCTTGCGGCTACGAAATTGGCGCCGCGTGTGGTTTGAATACAGGGGGTCGAGACCGGCGTGTTAAAAAATAAATAGGTTATTGCTGCCGTAAAGGATTATAGCATAGGTTTGATGTAGCGGGGTATATGGAGTGGGGGGGGGGGGCGGCCCCCCCCCCCCCCCCCACTCCAGGATCTATTCTTCTCTTCGGATAGAGGCTCCCAGCCGGAGTAGGTCCCCCACGATGTCGGCGTAGCCACGGTTCACGTGGCGAACGTCCTCCACTTCGGTAGTCCCCTCGGCAGCTAACGCCGCCAGGATCATTGCAGCTCCAGATCGGATGTCGAGTGCCTTCACCTTCGTCCCTGTAAGGTGGACCGGGCCGACCACGTGAGCTGTTTGGCCGTTTACCACTTTGATATCGGCTCCAAGCTTCTCCAACTCCGAAACGTATAGCAGCCGGTTTTCGAACACTCTCTCGTGGATAATGCTGGTGCCGACGGCCTGTGTAAGGAGAGTTGTAAATGCAGCCTGGAGGTCGGTGGGGAAGCCGGGGTAGTGAATGGCCTGCACCTCTACAGCGTTGAGGGGCCTACGTCCAACAATTCTCAACCAGTCTTCACCTTCTTCTATGAGCACCCCGGTCTCCATCAGCTTATAGGTTACCGGGTCCAGATGCTCGGGCACTATCTGCTCGATTCGGACGTCGCCCTGAGTGATCGCGGCTGCGATGGCGTAGGTTCCTGCGATCAGTCTATCCGGAATTATCGAGTATTCGCAGCCGTGGAGTTGCTGTACCCCTTCAATTTCCAACCTGGTGCTACCGATACCGTCGATCTTGGCGCCCATCGCCACCAGGAAGTTGGCCAGGTCCACCACCTCCGGCTCCACGGAAGCATGCTTGATGATCGTCTTCCCCTTAGCCAGCACTGCGGCCATCAACAGGTTTTCAGTGCCAGTGTGGCTGGGGTAGTCAAGGTAGATGCTGGCACCCCTCAACCCGTTTTCCGCAGTTGCTGCGTAAACTCCGTTACTTTGCAAAATCCTGGCGCCCATGGCCAGGAAGCCTCGAATATCGACGTTAACAGGCCTCACCCCGATTGCGCAGCCGCCGGGATGGGGGGCGGTGGCTTGGCCGGCTCGGGCAAGTAGCGGCCCCACCGTTAGAAAAGAAGCCCTCATGCGCTGCATGAGGGCTGCGGGTGGAGCACAATTGGTGATTTCCGATGCCGTAATGGTGATAGACCTGTCGTTGTGAATGGCAACCTTAGCGCCGATCGACTCCAGAAGCTGGGCCATCGATCGGATATCTTCAATATTAGGGATGTTGTGGATGGTGCAAGGCTCAGGGGTGAGCAGACAAGCTGCCATGATCGGAAGAGCCGCATTCTTGGCTCCATCTACCTGCACTGCCCCGCTCAATGGTAGGCCGCCGTCGATGGTGAATCGCTCGCCTTTTCCAGCACTGCCCTGCTGCCCACTGACCAGACCATCCAGGGGCTGGCCGGTTAGGGTCATTGTCGCTGTCCTCGTCTCCTCCGTAGATTGGCCACCTTGAGCCGGGCCAGCGACTTCCGCAAAGCTATTTCCGCTTCTTCGACCTCGGCGTTACGCCCTTTTGGGTTCTCCGCCAGGATTTGTTGAGCGCGTTGCCTAGCGGCCTCGGCGCGAGTTTCGTCTATCTCCTCCGCTCGCTCCGCCGCATCGGTCAGGATCTGCACCCTATCGTTATTAACCTGGAGAAAACCGCCGCTCACCGCCATGATCTCTTCACCCTCTTCACGGCGGATCCTCACGATACCTGGGTTGAGGGATGTGAGCAGCGGAGCGTGCTTCGGCAGGATGCCGATAACACCCATAGATCCCGGGGCAACTACCATATCGGCCTCGCCGGTGAACACCACCCGCTCGGCGCTTACTACTTCAACGTTTAGCTTCGGCATAAGTCCAGCCCCTAGCTCGTGGCGAGCCGCTCGGCCGCTTCTACGGCCTCTTCTATCGCTCCAACCATGTAGAAAGCCTGCTCTGGCAAACTGTCGTGCTTGCCCTCCAGGATTTCTTTGAATCCTCGGACCGTCTCACCAATCGGTACATATTTGCCCTCTCTGCCGGTGAAGGCTTCGGCAACGAACATGGGCTGGGAGAGGAACCTTTGGATCTTCCGCGCTCGCGCTACCGTAAGCTTGTCGTCCTCGCTCAGCTCGTCGATCCCGAGGATCGCTATGATATCCTGCAAATCTTTGTAACGCTGGAGGACCCTTTGCACTTCACGTGCCACTTCGTAATGCTCCTGCCCGACGACCCTCGGGTCCAGGATGCGGGAGGTCGAGGCCAGCGGATCCACGGCGGGATACAGCCCCTGGTCGGATATCGACCGTTCGAGAGAGATCGTGGAGTCGAGGTGGGCGAAGGTCGTCGCCGGCGCAGGGTCGGTGTAGTCGTCGGCCGGCACGTAGATCGCCTGCACCGAGGTGATGGAGCCCTTTTTGGTAGAGGTGATCCGCTCCTGGAGGTTTCCCATCTCTGTAGCCAAAGTCGGCTGGTAACCTACAGCCGAGGGCATGCGGCCTAACAGCGCCGATACCTCTGAGCCTGCCTGGGTGAAGCGGAAGATGTTGTCGATAAAGAGAAGCACATCCTGCCCCTCCTCATCCCGGAAGTACTCCGCCAGGGTCAGCCCGGTAAGGCCGACGCGCAGCCTGGCTCCGGGCGGCTCGTTCATCTGGCCGAAAACCAGGGCAGTCTGGGAGATCACCCCCGAGTGCTTCATCTCCAGCCAGAGGTCGTTGCCTTCCCTGGTCCGCTCGCCCACACCAGCAAAAACGGAGAAGCCGCTGTGCTCCGTGGCGATGTTGCGGATCAGTTCCTGGATGATGACCGTTTTGCCTACCCCGGCGCCCCCAAATACGCCTACCTTCCCGCCCTTCATGAATGGCGCGATCAGGTCGATAACCTTCAAACCGGTCTCGAAAAGCTGCGGGGTGGTCTGCATCTCGTCGAAGGAGGGAGCAGGTCGGTGGATGGGGTATCGTTTCTTTGCGTCTACTTCGCCCAATTCGTCGATCGGCTCTCCCAGGACGTTGAAGATGCGCCCCAGGGTCTCACGGCCTACCGGCACGGCGATCGGTCCGCCGGTGTCGATCACCTCGGAGTCACGCTTGAGCCCATCGGTGCTGGACATCGCGACAGCGCGAACCCAGTTGTTGCCCAGGTGCTGCTGCGTCTCCAACACGAGCTTCTTGCCGTTTATATCTGTCTCAAGCGCGTTGTAGATTTCCGGTAGTTGATCGGGAGGGAACTCCACATCCACAACCGCGCCTAATACCTGAACAACTTTTCCTGTTGCCAACTTTTCCTCCGGTATTGGGTAGGGCAGGGGTTTATCCCCTGCCGCCTCAACGTCCACGGCGGAAGGGGGCAAGCCCCTTCCCTACGTTATCTTTATATTGCTATCCTGATAGCGCATCGGCGCCGACGGCGATCTCGGTGATCTCCTTTGTAATTGCCGCCTGGCGGGCTTTGTTGTAGACCAGAGTAAGGTTCTCGATCAACTCTTTGGCGTTGTCGGTAGCGTTCCGCATTGCCACCATCCGAGCACTGTGCTCGCTGGCGATAGTCTCCAGCAGCGACTGATATACCTGTATCTCGACATAACGTGGTAGCAGTTCCGAAAGGATTGCGGGGGCGCTGGGCTCGAAAATGTACTCCAACTGCGGCCCCTCCATCTCGCTCGGCACCACCGGGAGGATCTGGCAAACGTTCACCCGCTGAACCAGGGTGCTAACGAACTTGGGGAATACCACGTATGCGGCGTCGACCCGGTCGGCAATGAAGTCGTCTATGATAATTTTGGCGATCGGCTGGATCTCCAGAATGCCCGGCTGGTCGCCCAATTGGGTAAAGGTAGCCCGTAGTTGAACACCCCTTCGGGCCATGAAATCCTGCCCCTTGCGCCCAACTGTTATCACATCCGCAGCCTGCGGTCCGCCGCAATCAAGCAACTGCTGCGTAGCTTGGCGCAGGACGTTGGCGTTCAGCCCGCCACAAAGCCCTCTATCAGATGTCATGACGATTAACGCTACTCGGTCGCGAGTCTCCCTCTGAAGCAGCAGCGGCTGGGTCTCCCCTTCGGGGTTCGGCCGCGAGGCGAGATCTGCGATCAGTTGCTGGAGCCGGTCGGCGTAGGGGCGTGAGGCTAGCACCCTCTGTTGGGCACGCCTCATCCTAGTTGCGGCGATCATCTCCATCGCTTTGGTTATCTGAGCGATGTTTCGTACGCTACGTGTCCGCCGTTTTATCGTGCGTAGACTTGGCACTCTTCAGTCCTCAAAAGTCATCCCCTCGCCCTCAGGGAGATGGGTTAGGACGAGGTCCCTCACCCCGTGACGCGAGCGAGTGCAGCGTCACGCCTCTCCCACTGTGGTGGGCGAGGGAGAATTGTTGCTTAAAAACTCGACGTCTTCTTGAATTCTTCGATGGCCGCTCGCAAGCCCTGGATGGTTTCCTCGCTCAGAGCCTTCTCTTGCGCAATGGTTGCCCCGATTTCGGGGTGACTAGCATCCATGAACTGCAGGAAGCCCGACTCGAAGGCGCGCACCTTATCTAGCGGCACGTCGTCTAGGAAGCCGTTGATAACCGAATAGAGGATCATCACCTGCTTCTCTAGAGGAACCGGCTGATACTGAGGTTGCTTCAGCACCTCGGTGATTCTTTGCCCGCGGTCCAGTTGGGCTTTGGTTGCCTTGTCCAACTCGGAGCCGAATTGGGCAAAAGCCTGGAGTTCCCTGAACTGGGAGAGGTCTAATCTCAGCTTGCCCGCAACCTGCTTCATCGCCTTCGTCTGGGCGGAACCGCCCACGCGGGATACGGAGATGCCCACGTTCAGCGCAGGCCGGATGCCAGCGTAGAAGAGGTCCGACTCCAGATAGATCTGCCCGTCGGTGATGGAGATCACGTTGGTCGGGATGTAGGCCGATACGTCGTTGGCCTGCGTCTCGATGATGGGTAGGGCGGTGAGAGAGCCCCCGCCGTGCTGCTTGTTCAGCTTGACGGCCCGCTCCAGCAGACGGGAGTGCAGGTAGAAGACGTCGCCTGGGTAGGCCTCGCGGCCTGGCGGTCGCCGCAG
>JBMNNU010000017.1:0-21328 GCA_050942695.1 Chloroflexota bacterium | reverse complement strand
CAGAGATATTTGGCGATACGCCCAGGCGTGCTTGGATAAGTCGTCGTATATCACCAGGGCATCGCCGCCCTGCTCCATGATCTCCTCGCCCATGGCGCAACCCGCGTAGGGAGCCAGATACTGCAGGGGGGCCGGATCGGATGCGTTGGCGGCCACGACGATAGTGTAATCCATGGCGCCGAACTCTTCGAGGGTAGCCACAACCTGAGCGACGCTCGCCTGCTTCTGCCCGATCGCTACGTAGATGCACACCATATCGCCATTGCGCTGGTTGATGATCGTGTCGATGGCTATAGCAGTTTTCCCGGTCTGGCGGTCGCCGATAATCAGCTCGCGCTGGCCGCGGCCGATGGGGATCATAGCATCGATAGCCTTGATCCCGGTCTGGACGGGGGTGTTGACGGGCTCGCGCAGCACGACCCCAGGGGCGATTCGCTCTACTGGGCGGGTTTTAGTGGTGCTGATGGGACCTTTGCCGTCGATCGGCTGGCCCAGAGCGTTAACCACGCGCCCGATCAACTCTCGCCCGACCGGCACCTCGACGATGCGGCCGGTTGCTCGGACCTGGTCCCCCTCCTTGATGTTGGTGTAAGGGCCAAGGATAGCGGCGCCGACGCTTTCTTCTTCCAGGTTTAGGGCAAGCCCCATGATCCCACCGGGGAACTCAAGCAGTTCGCTAGCCATCGCCCCGGAAAGGCCGTGGATGCGGGCGATACCGTCACCCACCTCGACTACTGTTCCCACGTTTACCGAGGTGAGGACCTCTTTGAACTGCTCTATCTGCTGTCTCAGTATCGAGCTGATTTCGTCCGCGCGAACTGCCATACCTGTCTCCTGGTTCTGTGTTCTGGGTTCTGGGTTCTAAGTCCTTGACCGTAATCATCTCCCAGAACTCAGAACCCAGAACTCAGAACTCGTTATTTGGTTAAGCCGTTGCAAGCTGTTTCTTCAGGGCTTCTAGTCGCCCTTGGATGCTGGCATCTATCAACTGGTCGCCGATTCGAGCTACGATGCCACCGATGATGGATGGATCGACGGCCAACTCTACAACGACCTGGCGGCCTGTGAGAGCCGAAAGCCGCCTCTCCAGGGCTCGTACCTCTTGTTTCGTCAGCGGGATGGCGGATGTTACTTCGGCCGTAGCGATACCCTGGTGCTCGTTGAGCAGATTCTGGAAATGGTTCGAGATCTGAGGGGCCAGATGGAAACGCCCCCGTCGTAAGAGGACTCTCACGAGGTTCATCGCTTCCACGCTCACATCTGGGAGCGCTTTAGCGACGAACGCTTCCTTGACGCTCATACCCACGGCAGGGGTAGCCAGCAAAGCGCCTACTTCTGGATCACTCTGTACTTGCGCTATCGACTGTAACTCCGTTGTCCAACGTTCGAAGCTGTTTTGATCTTTGGCTATCCCGAATACTGCCTCAGCATATCGCTTTGCAATACCCGATTTTGCTGCGGGCAACTTTTCTCACCCCTTGTGCTGAGTGCTGGACGCCCAGTCCTGAGTCCTGAGTCCTTATGCCTGAGCCCTAATGCCTAATGCCTAATTCCTGATTCCTTGTGCCTTGTGCCTCGCTCAGGACTATTCAGTCGTTTAACCTTTGCCCGTTACCGCTGAGGAACTCCTCTATCAGCCGGTGTTGGGCTTTATCGTCCAGCGACTGGCCGACGACTTTGGATGCTGCGGCTACGACCAGGTCGGCCATCTCGCGCCGCAGTTCCGCTACGGCCAGCTCGCGCTCCTGTTCCAGTTGGGCGCGAGCCTTGGCCACTATCTTATCGGCCTCCACTTGTGCTTCCTGTCTAGCCTGGGTTTTCACCACCTGAGCCATCTGGTTTGCTTGGTCGATAATCGCCTGTGCTTCTTTGCGAGCTGCCTCCAACTGGCGCTTCGACTCCTCGCTCGTGCGCAACAACTGCTCCTTGATGGATTCGGCGCGCTCCATACTCTCCTTGACGAGGGCTGCTCTATTGTCCAGCATCCGGACCACAGGCCGATACAGGAACTTGGTGAGCAGCAACAGCAGGAGTATGAAGTTGACGGTATGCCACATCAGGCTCGGCAGGTTAATGCCTAGCGCTTGAAGTGCCTCCACGATTCCTCCAGTAGAAAGAAAGCTACCAGCCGTCAGCCATCAAGCACTATCCCGATGTGGGAATCGAGAGCTGAATGCTGATAGCTAATGGCTTACCCTATTTTACCAACGAGCAGGAAGGCAATAACCAGGGCGTAGATGGCAACGGCCTCGGCCATTCCCAGACCAATCAACATAGGCACCAGGATAGAGCCGCTAATCTCAGGGTTCCTGCCGATGGCCTCCATAGCCTTGCCGGCGCCGTACCCGATTCCTATACCAGGGCCAAAGGCTCCCAATCCGATCGCCAGCCCTGCTGCCAATGGAATGAATGATTCCATTACTCCCAATCCTCCTCGATCGTCGTTGTTAGGCGATAGTCGCCCCTAATAATCACTCGCTGCCGTTATGCGACTCGCTACCATGATGAGCAGTAGCGATAGTAAGGAATACCAGAGTCAGCATCGAGAAGATCAATGCCTGTACGATGCCGACAAAAATTTCAAGTCCAAAAAAAACAACTGGAATGGCAAGAGGGATTAGCCCTGCCATTACCACTAACAACACCTCGCCAGCGAAGATGTTACCGAAAAGTCGTAATGCCAAGGAGACCGGCCGGCTCAGCTCGCTCAGCAGGTGCAACGGATTCGGGACTACGAACTCCTTGAGATACCCGAAGGGCCCCCGGGTTTTGATTGCCCATCCTTGGACCAGGAAGAACACTATCAACGCCATTGCGGCAGTGATGTTGAGATCGCTGTTGGCCGATCGGAGCCATGGGGTATCGCCGTAGCCGGGGAGCAACCCCATCCAGTTGGATGTGAGGATGAAGAGAAAGGCCGTGGCTACGATCGGGAAGAACTGCCGGCCTTTACGGCCTGCTGTTGTCTCACATACCCCAAGCAGCAGCTCAACCACGTACTCCAGAAAGTTTTGTAGCCCGGATGGGATCAATTTCATCTGCCGGGTCCCGAGGTACGAAGCTGCCACCAGGACGGCCATTGTCAACCATGCGGAGAAGATAGTGTTAGTGACGGGTAAAGGGCCTATGTAAAAGAGGACAGTAGCCTCGATATGTATGTGCTCCAATGCACCACCTACTGAACGCGTTCTTTTACTCTGATGGTCCGTTTCCTGTGCTCGCTCGGACAATCTGAACGCAACTAAGTATCCCAGCTACCATGCCGGCTAGAGCACCTATGATCGCAAAAACAGGGCTGGTATTCAAGACCGAATCTAAATACCACCCTGCATACAGGCCTATTCCAACGCTAGCTGCCAGCACAAAACCAAGCTGAGACGCCACTATCAGGGCCTGCCAGGTGGTTAGGCGCTTCATGGCCATCTCCTACGCAAGCAGGCCCCGATAATAACATATCTAGCGATAGAACTACAATCGTTAAATGGTATCCGGCTCAATCAGGCCAAAATTCCCATCATCGCGTTTGTATACGACGCTGACTTTTTCTGTTTCGCTGTTATGGAAAACGAAGAAGTCGTGTCCCAGCAGTTGCATCTGTTCCAGAGCTTCCTCCACATCCATAGGTTTCATGGCAAACCGCTTTACTCGCACTAGCCGCCCTTGTCCATCATCAGATGGCTCGACCGCCTCACTCTCGGCCAGCAATCGAGCTTTCGTCTCGATGGCTGCTTTTGACTTGGCCGTGGTCCCGGATCTCTTGGTCTTGTATCTGATTATCTGGCGGTCGATCTTATCGATCACTGCGTCCATGGCTGCGTAAGTGTCGGCCGCGGACTGTTCACCGCGGATCAACGCGCCGTTCACCTTTAGAGTGACCTGCACCTCGTAGCGGCTGTTGGCGCTTTTCGTCTTTGCGGCGGACAATTCCACTTCGGCTTCGGCCATTTCGGGCAGAACGCGCTCCAGTCTGGCGATCTTGCCCTCCACGAACTCCCTCAGCCGGTCGCTGATCTCCAAGTTCTTGCCTTTTACCACCAGTTGCATAACGGCCCTCCTGCGGTTATTTATAGACGCAAACAGGCACCCAAGGTGCCTGTTCGATCATCGCTATAATTTTTTCGCCCTGCACTGTCCCGATCATTGGCCACCGGTCCAGTTGCTATACTGTTACCCTGATTGTACAGGAAATTTCGCTGGAATGCTATAGCCGGGACTGTCTGCAGATGCCAATTGGGGTACGGGCAACAGCTAGGTAGCTTTTCTTACGAACACAAGTTCGATCTCCCCACGAAACACCTCTTCCCACTCATCGCTTGCAGCGAGGAGCGTTGCCACGCGCCCGTCCTTTTCGACAAGCGCAATATCTACCTGGTATTCGTTTAATACCTGCTCCCAGCCGGGCCTGGCGTCGTGAATCTTCCTGTATTTCTCCATAAACGGGTCGCCATACATGTCCGGTCGCCCATCGACGAAGACCGGCCGCTCCGGATAAAAGAACCAGATGAGGTACCCACCCCAATGGAATGTGTTGAAGATGTTACCCTGCAGGCCTGAATCCTTGATATATTGAGCGCCCTGAGTTGGAAAATCGCCCATCCGGGGCTCGGGGCCTAGCTGGGCTCTGTCTGTAAGCAACAGCGTGGAAAACATGGCCGCTAAACAGACCGCCAGCAGGAGCCAGTTCAGCGGCGTGGAATGCCGAGGCCGAAGACCAGAGTCCTGGGTCCTGGGTCCTGCGTCCTGGTCCGAGTGCTGAGTTTGGTTCTGGGTTTTGGGTTCTGGGTTCTGGATATCAAGCTTCGGTGGCGCAAGTCGCAAGCCGAGAACAGGTGCGGCTACTATCGCGTAGAAGGGGATGACTCTGACCGATTGTAGCGACATAGCAGTGAGCGCCAGGAGCGGGATGCACAACCCCCAGTCCACCGGTTTGCGGCTGGGCGCTATCATCAACACCATCATGCTGGCACCGAATACGAAAAAAAAGTAATGATGAAAATTGGGGGATTGCCACTCTGTTATAAATTTCATCGAGGCGTTCTGTGTCCCAGCATAGGTGAAGGGGTAGAGCAGCATCGATATTCCCTGGGGATTGGCGACAGCGGCTAGTATGGTGGCACCGGCTATCGCGATTAGGCGGCGGTATGGTAGCGCCGAGTCCCGCGCCCTGAGTCCTGCATCCTGAGTGTTGGGCGCCGGGTGCTGAGCGCTGAGGAAGTTCCTCCCTCTCCGCGTCTCCCCGTCGTTCCCCCTCTCCGCGCCCCCTTTTCCCCGCGACTCACGAAGCCGGTTGATCCCCTCTCCCGTGATAAACAAACCCACGAGTATCAGCCCCATGATATAACCCCCATGCAGGTTGACCCATACGACCATCGTCAAGGGGAGAAGCCACAGTCGCCTGTCGTTATGGCTCCTGGCGCGGATAAGGAGGTACAAGAAGAACGAAAAGAACAGATAGGAGAACGCTTGCGGACGGACGTGCCACCCGGCCATGGACATGAACGCGATCCAGAATGTTATGCAAACGGAGGCTGGAAGCCCTATCCCCAATGTTCTCAATGTACGGAGAGCAAGCCAGTAGGTAAGCGTGATCAGAGATGCGAAGCAGACGACCATCGCCAGATATCCACCGGATCGATAGAGTAGAAACATACCGATCTCAGCCAACCACTCGTGAGCAACCCATGGCTGTCCGGCGGCGGTATAGGAGAAGGGATCTGTTTGCGGAATGACGCCTGTTTCCACGATGTAGCGACCCGTTGCCAGGTGCCACCACATATCCACATCGGTCCCCTGGAAAAAGTTCAGTACAAAGATGCCGGCGAACAGAACGATTTGCAGGAGAGTGCTGGTTGACAAAGACCATCGTGGGTGATGCGTATATGATTCCGCGTCCTGCGTCCTGCGTCCTGAGTCCTGATCTATCCTATCCATCCTGACCATCTTTTTCCCTGCGCCCTGGATGCTATTCAAATTCTCTTTCAATTACGAATAAACAGGTCTGATGTCTCATCCTGATAGGCCAGTTGCCAGCCTGGGGTACGGGCCAGCATCAGGCTCAAGGGCGACTGATGTGGGAAAAGAACCCAACCGATCTGGTAGCGGTCGAGAACCTCATGCCACTCGGGCTCGAGTCGAGCTACCTTCAGGTAATCCTTGGTTAGCTCTTCGCCGTAAAAGTCTGTTTGCCCATCAATGAACACCCTGTATTTCGGGTAGCCGGCGTAAAGGATATATCCTCCCCAGGGGAAGTAGTTGAAAAGATTGCCCCTGACTCCCAGTTCCTCGGCCTGCTCGAGCGCCTGGATAGGGAACTTCCTCTCGTCGAAGCCCACATCCACATGGTTTGCTCCTATACCTCCGACAGTAAGCCAGAAAGCTAGAGCGATCCCGAGCACCGGAAGCAAAGGGCGTCCTAAGAGTTGATCAGTAGCGGACAATACAGCAGCCAGGCTTGGCCGCGCTCCATCTTTTTCCAACAAATTTGCTGATCGCTGCTCAGATAGATAACGGCGGGTCTGGGGCACGCCGACTAGGGTTTGGGGTGTCTCCAATTTTTTATCTATCCATGCAGGAGTCAATAAGTGCATGTTGCCGAGCGCTTCGCTGGCTACTCGGCCGATAAAGGGGAGACAGATAACGACGAAGAGCGGGATGTTGCGAGCGGAGAAGAGAGAAAAAGCTATCCATACAGCAAGGAGGGCAACATCGGTGATGCTCTGCCTTCGTGACGTAAATGCCATAGCAACAATCGACAATAGGATCAAGCATGCAAATAGCTGAGGACCCAAATTGTGGAAATTGGGTGATAGGTACTCCATGGTGTTGTTAACAAGAAAACGGTATTGGAAATAGCTCAGCACATGGGGAAGCACTGCGAACCCCGACGGATTGAGCCCAACCGCGACGAGGGATATCGCCCCTGCCACAGCTAAATTTCTGGTATCGCGTATCGAGTGGCGAGTGTTGTTTTCGGTACGCTCGGCTCCCATGACCAGCCCTTCAACGGCAGAGGATAGGGCGAAAACGATGAGGATTACGAACCCTACTAGGAAGCCGCCGTGAAGATTCACCCAGGCTATCATCATCGGAGGCAGCGCTACCAGGTAGCGCAACCTTCCCGATGCCCGGTAATTCTGTAGGGAACGGGTCCACAATAGAGCTAGTAGGATGGTGAAGAGGTGAGGCCTGGCCAGCCAGTGTATCGAGGCCGCCAGGGCTCCAATTGTAACCAGGAAGATGACCAGGAAGATGTTACTGCCATCTCTGACCATCCATCGGGCCAGCAGCAGGAAGGGTAGGGCAGCCAGAGATGCCGCTAGCACCGCTATGCCCCCGTAGCCCAACTGCTGGTAGGTAAGGGCGTAGATCACTTCGGAGAGCCACTCGTAGGGAACGAAAGGCTCACCCGCCATCGTGTGGGAGAACAGATCGATGGTGGGGATAGCTCGGTCGGCCAGTATCTGCCGACCTACGGCGATATGGCGACCTAAGTCGCCATCAGTATTGAAAAGCTGGTGGGAGCGTGCGCCCAGCGCGAACCCCAGCAGCGCCAGAAAAAGCACGTCCGAAATGGATGGAAGCAGCCAGGCGAGCAAGCCCAGGCTACGCTGTCTGTGCGTATTAGATTGCTTTGTCCCCACGCTCGGTTCGACAGACATATTTGGAATCGCTACTATCTTGTCACTTATTTCGGTCATAACTCAGCACTCAGCACCTTAAATATCCCTCGCTACCACGATCCCCCAGATCGGCCCGCCCCCAGCCTCTTTTAAAGCTCGGGCGCAGTCTTCCAAGGTGGCCCCAGTTGTGCAGACGTCGTCCACTACCCCAACTCTCTGCCCGTTCAAGGATGTTCCCTGGACACACTGGAATATGCCTCGAACGTTAGCTCGGCGCGCTGCGGCTTTCAGTTTGGCCTGGGATACCGTCTCCTTTGTGCGCGCGAGACAATCCAACATCGGGATGCCCAACCGTTCGCTCAGCCTTTCTGTTAGGAGAGTCGCCTGGTTGTAGCCACGCTCGGCCAACCGTTTTGGGTGCAGCGGTACTGGCACAAGCAGGTCAACCTTGAGAGGCTTACGTTGAAGCTCATCGTCCAGCAGTCGGGCTAGGGTATCGGCGAGGGTACGCCGGTGCCTGTATTTGAAGTGGTGGATCGCTTTCCTCGCGACCCCTTCGTAGATACAAGCGCTTCTGATCCCTGAAAGATAACCTTCTCGACGAAGACAGGCCATGCACAGTCCACCGAGCTTCGATGGTAGGCCGCATATAGGACAAGAGTCCGGCCCCAACGGGCGAATAGTGGAGATGCAACGGTCGCATAGCTCTATCCCTCTCAACCCGCATCCGGCGCATCGTGAGGGGAACAGAATATCCAGCAGTTGTTGTAACTTATTCTTCAAAGGCCAGCCTATCGCCCAGTTGGACACCTGCTCGCTCGATGGTGCCGGCCGGAAGCTCCAGCACCGATCGGGCGTGGAATAGATATCGACTAAACCTCATCGGCTTCATATCCTGCACCAGGTGGACGACAACACCCTCTTTGTTCAAGAAAATCGCATCGATCGGAAAACTCATGCCGAAGGTATGTATTCCCGAACAGGGCTCGATCAGCAACCCGTTTCCCGATTCAAATCCCTTCCTGCCAATCAAACCCCGTGATCTGGCCCAGAGACTGGTAGCACGTTGGACGCAATGAGCGATGGTCACGTCGCTCCTGCTGTTGATGGCCTTCACTACAGACCCCCGCCTCCGAATAGTTCCGGCACGGAAGGTCCGAGAATGACTATGAAGATGGCAGGAAAGATCAGTAGGATCATTGGGAAGAGCATCTTAAGTGGAGCTTTCGCCGCCAGCTCTTCAGCCCTTTGCCTCCTGATCTGCCGCATCTGATCAGCTTGTACCGACAGCACCCTGGAGATGCTCACCCCCAATTGGTCTGCCTGGATGATCGCGGCAACGAAGGTGTTGAGGTCCGGTACTTCAGTCCGGTTCACCATATCTTTCAGCGCCTCGCGCCTGGCTCGCCCCATTCGGATCTCGGCCAGAACCCGCCGGAACTCTTTGGTAAGGGCGTTGTTGGCTTTCTCCGTTAACCGCTGGATCGCGGAGTCGAAGCCGAGGCCAGCCTCTACACTGATAACCAGCAGGTCCAAAGAGTCCGGCATAGCCCTTTCTATCTCTTTCCTGCGCGCTCTGATCTTGGATGTAAGCCAGACGTTTGGCATGTAGTATCCGATGCCCAACCCCACAAATCCGAGAAAGATAGCGGTAATCATGTCTGCGCCGGCCAACCCCATCAACATGAAGATCAGGCCTGACATGCCCGCCATGCTGAGTCCGAGGATGCCAAGGAAATCGTTGGGGCTCAAGTTATTGGGGTTGCCCGCCAACAACAGCTTCTTTTGAATACGGCCAAGTCCCGGATCGTTGGCAACATTACCCTTCTTTCCGGGCAGGAACCGGGTCATCAATCGAGCAGTTTGGCCGATCATCGGGCGGAGAACCCGCTGGGTGAAGGGCTGTTCGAGCTCTATCTCTTCCAGAGTTCTCGTCCTCTCGGCGAAGATAGCCAGCCTGGCCCTAACCGGATTGGGGGCGGTTCTGGGCAGGTAAAGCCCCAGGATAATGATCAATATAGCTGCTGTTGCTAGAGATCCGTAAAGAATAGCCATCGCTAAACCTCAATCGCCACGATCCTCTGAATAGCAATGAAACCAAGCACTATCCCCAGGCCACCACAGATGGGCATACAGATATACCAGCCGGGTGCGAACAGCTTCATGATATAGTTGGGATTCAGCAGCAACAGAATCCCTGTGATGGCCAGCGGCAAGCCTGATATGATGTACCCGGCAAGCGATTGTTGGGCTGTGAGGACTGTAATCTCCCCCTGGATGCGAACTCGCTCCCGTATAGTGTTGCCGATGGTATCCAGGATCTTGGATAGGTTGCCTCCCACCTCATGTTGCACCCTGATAGCCGTCACCATGAGGTCCAGGTCGTCGCTGTTGATGCGCCGCACCAGGTTCTCCAAGGCTTTCTCCGGGGTGAGTCCGAGCCCGACCTCTCTAACCACCCGCCCGAACTCCTCGCCCATAGGCGCAGGCGTTTCCCGCGCCACCAACTCCATCGCCTGCAAGAGACTGTAGCCCGACCTGAGGGAGTTCGCCAAAATACCTATCGTGTCGCCCAACTGAGCATTGAAGGCTGCAACTCGTTTCCGCTCCCGGCTTCTTACGTACCATTTTGGGAGATAGAGGGATGCGATGCCGAACAGGCAACCGACTATCGGACTGCGAGATATCATGGATGTAACAGCCATTATGATTATGGCTACCATGACTGTTAGAATCAGATACTCCGATACTTTCAATTTGAGGTTCGCTCTGGCCAGGTCTAAAGCTATCTGTTGAGCGAAGCTTTTATCGGCTACCGCCTTCTCAACCCGCCGAGTGACGGCATTGGTCAACGGAGCGCTTCGCTGTGTTTGTTCCTGGGCCTCCAGCAGCTCTTTCCATGTCGGTTGCCGGCTCCCATATTGTAGTAGTCGCGCGTCTATAGTGCTCCGTTCCGGTTGCAGAAGCCAGCGGACGCCGATTACCGCCAGCATTATTGCGCCAAAAGCTGCCGCGCTAAAAGCAAAAGCCACTTGGAACCACCTTAGAAAAATCTTTCTGAGATGCCGAATACCGATGGAGGCAGGTGCAGATTGGCTTCCTCCAGCTTGGTCATGAATTTTGGCCGGATTCCCGTAGGCCTCAGGTGGCCGAGGATTTTCCCCCCCTCTTCTCCCATCTGTTCGAAGACGAAGATGTCTTGAAGAACGATAACGTCCCCCTCCATCCCCTGTACCTCCGTTACGTTGACGATGCGTCGGGAACCATCTCTCATCCGAGCCTGTTGGACGATCAGATCTATTGCCGACGCTATCTGCTCTCGGATGGCGCGAAGGGGCAAATCCATTCCGGCCATCAGCACCATGGTCTCCAACCTGGCTAGCATGTCTCTAGGTGAGTTCGCGTGGCCAGTGGTTAGAGACCCATCGTGGCCGGTGTTCATCGCCTGCAGCATATCCAACGCCTCGGAGCCTCGGCATTCACCTACCACTATCCGGTCGGGGCGCATTCGAAGGGCGTTGATGACCAGGTCGCGGATGCGAACGGCGCCCTTCCCCTCGATATTGGGCGGTCGCGCCTCCAGCCTCACCACGTGATCCTGTCGCAACTGCAGCTCGGCCGCGTCCTCGATGGTAACGATACGTTCGTCGCTGGGGATAAACCCGGACAGCACATTCAGCAACGTAGTCTTTCCTGAGCCCGTTCCACCTGAAACGATGATGTTCAATCTTGCCTTTACGCAAGCCTGAAGAAACTCGGCCAGCTCTGGGGTCATGCTACCGAACCTTATTAGGTCATCTACCGTCAACGGCCTCCTTGAGAACTTACGTATCGTGATACAGGGGCCGACCAGCGAGAGCGGCGCGATGATAGCGTTGACGCGAGAACCATCCGGTAGACGGGCATCTACCATCGGTGAGCTTTCGTCGATGTGCCGCCCCAGAGGAGCAACGATCCGATCGATAATGCGCATTACGTGGTCGTCGTCGTCGAACTCCGCATCCGTTTTTCGAATCTTGCCCTGCGACTCCACATACACCGACTTGGGGCCGTTCACCATCACCTCAGTGATGTTGGGATCCTGAAGGAACGGCTCGATGGGGCCGAAACCGCGGATCTCAGCGTATACTTCGTCAAACAGCTTCTGCCGTTCAATACGGGTAAGGATAATGCCTTCCTGCTCGATAACTTGATCGAACAGCAGTTGTACCGAGTGCCTGAGTTGAGTGTCGTCGTTAAGATCGTTCTTTGGATCCAGTTCGGCGATCACTTTGGCTTGGACGCGAGCTTTGACATCCTTGAAACCGCTTCGGGTAGTATCTTGAGGCGGGGTAACTTGTCGACGAAAGGTAGTCTCCTGTGGGGCGGGAGGGATTGTTGCTGGGTTAGGGCTGGCGGCTGTTGGGTTGAGTATCCCGTTGGAGGTTGATTCGATACGTTTGAGTAGGCCCATCAGCCATTCCCTTTCTTGGACGCAAAAGGTACGAAGGTGGAGAGTCGGATTTTTCCAAAGCCACGCCCATGTTTGTTCTCCTTAGAAGGACGCCCCATTTCGTTCTCCCTGGCAAGTGCCCCTTTAGCATCTTCACCTGTGAGCAGCACTTTGGCTAACCCCATCAACTGCTGAGCGACCGGGCTTTCACGTTCGGATAACACCACCGGCACCCCTTGGTTCACCGCGGCAATCATCAACTGCCCGGAACTCATGATGTTTGCCGATATCTTGACTCGGATGTTCTGCTCGATATCCTCAGCGCGAATTCCACCTGTGCTATCGGAACGGTTGACGGCTAGCACCAGTTTCTCCTGCGGATAATTCAGCGCTTCCGCCACCTCCAGGAACAGCTTCAAGTTTTTGATAGCCGGCATCTCCAGTGTGGTCAGCACCACTATCCTCTCGGCCAGATCCAGCATGGCCAACGTTGCGTCATCGAAGCTGGGATGGGTATCGATTACAACGTAATCGTATTGCGTTTTCAGAAGTTTCACGATCGTGCGAAGGTGGTCGGCAGTGATCAATTCGGCCAACTCCGGCCTCGGCGGGGCCAACAGCACCCTGATTCCAGAGCTGTGCTGAACGAGAACCCTTTCCAATAGATCGGGGTCGATCGCATGGATATTTGGGATAATGTCGGAGATAGTGGTGTTGCCGGTGAGGTTGAGCATTATTCCCACATCTCCGAAAACCAGGCTGCAGTCCACCAGCGCAACCCTCTTGTCGGCCAGGGTCTTCAGAGCTATGGCCACGTTGGTGGCTACAGTGGTCCGCCCAACACCACCTTTGGGTCCGAACACCGCGATTACTCGGCCGGATTCCTCGGGTTGGGCTTCCGGTACTGGAACCGCTGTCGACGGTTGGGCTGTCGTCGTCATTCGGCACCGCTTCTCCGCAACCAGCTCATATACGTGCCGGATACTGCCGGCCAGCTCGTCTCCGGTGAACGGTTTGGTTAGATACTCACGGGCTCCCGCAAGCATGGCTCGCCGGAGGAAGTCAGGTTCACCCTGGACCGACATCATTATCACTTCGCACTCGGGCATCTCGGCGTAAATCGCCTCAGTGGCTGTGATGCCGTCCATCCCGGGCATGTTGATGTCCATAAGGATGACATCCGGCCCCAACTCTTTTGCCATCTGGATACCTTGAGGACCGCTGCCCGCCGAGCCGACTACTTCGATGTCCTTTTCAAAGTAAAGCAGCTTGGCAATGCTTTCCCGCGTGTCCGCGAAGTCATCAACGATTAGCACGCGTATCTTTTCCGAGGCCAACAAGTACCTCCCTCAGGGCTCCCATTGCCCCGGCGATTTGGCCGTAGGCGCTCTACTACTATTATTGCTGTTGCAACGGCTCGGCCAGCAGGAAATTATACTGATCTATTATATAGTTGGCGGTTATTGCTTCGGTAGAAACCGGTTCATTGTCAGATGGGTGGCGAAGTACCAGGTCGATGGTTCCGCCGGAGTCTTTAGCCCATTTCAGGACAAGCGCGTCCTGATGGCTCACCTGGAAGGTAATCCCTTTACCTGCTGCAGCCCCCTCCGGTTGATTCCCGACTGGGAAGCCCCCAACCCGTAATACCTCTACGTTCTGCACCAGGGTTTGGGTAACCTGCGGGATGCTGGGAGGCGGGTCGGTGCTGCCTTGAGCGGGAGGGCGGGTCAACGGAAGGGTTAGCAATATGTCTACACGGTCTCCAGGCCGGATTGCCCCGGTAGGCGTCAATAGGTCGTTGCCGGAGTATGTTAAAGCAACCATCCCCTCATCGAGCAAGAAGGAAGGGGTTGTCTGGGTGCTACCGTCCGCCAGCTTCGGTTGGATCAGGATCTCCCCTTTAAAGATCTTCACGAGGGGGTACCTGCCGACGACGCTGTTCAGATCGACTGCCTTCTCTGGTGGTACGATGTCTACCGGTACTTTGGTCAAAGCTACTGAGGATGGTTGAATAGCTACTCGTTCCGGCAAATCCGTAAGAGCAACTACCACTTCCACTGTTGGTATACGCCTGGCTATCTCTGCTGCTTCCTCCGCTCGTAGGTAGACCACCGCACCTACAGCCAGGGCTAGTACCACCCCGAGTACGACGAGTATGGCTCCAATCCGTTTTCTGTTCATAGCTTCTACAACCTTGATGGCGGATTATAGGAAAGCGGGTTCGACCAAATCAATAGGAGATATGTACCAACCATAATGAGTCGGGACCTGCCCATGCGGCAGGCCCCGCTCCACTGAATTGCCTGGATTTGCCAAATGCCGATTAGTACTGTAGCTGATTCCCGGCTTCATTGAACAGGTTGCCGATCTTAGGGCCGAGGATCATAAGAGCGGCGATGACCACGATTGCCACGAGGGCGATGATCAAACCATATTCGACCATGCCCTGGCCCTCTTCGTCCCGAACGGTCATCTGGATGAAAGCCCTGTCGATGAAATCGCGCATTATTCAACTCCTTTCTTATCAGTGACGGTAGATACTGCGACCTTATAAAGTCGCGCTTGAATCGATCACCAATTTCCTGAATTAGACATGTCGTTTTTTCGGTACGACCGATCGCACATAGATGTTGCTCCTGCCCCGGAAGTGGAACAATAGGAATATTGTACTACCTGATGATCAATTGATTGCCGGCTTCGTTGAATAAATTGCCGACCTTGGGACCCAGAATGAACAACGCTGAAATGACGATGAGCGCAACGAAGGTTATGACCAGGGCGTATTCCAGCATCCCCTGCCCATTCTCGTCGCGTAGTAATCTCCCGGCGAGGAAGCTGTAAACAGAATCGTACAATCGGTACCTCCCTGAACAGGTGTACTCTTTACTTGTAGCGTTGTATCGTCGACGATCTACAACCAAATACTGAAATTATTCGTGAGGTAGAGCAATAGGATGATGGTACTAGTTGATGAAAGGGATTATGGGGTTGAGGATGAGATAGGAACTGCCAAACTGACGACGCAGCCGGACCCTGGATTGCTTACCACCTCCAGAGTGGCGCCGATTACTTCGGCCTGTCCCTTCATATCGGATAATCCGGAGTGCTTTTTTTGTCTGCTTTCGGATAGAGATGAGGTTGCGTCGAAGCCTTGCCCATCGTCCGTTACTGTCGCCAAAAGCTGCGCGTCTTCGTATCGCAGAGTAACGTTCACTCGGCGCGCCCTTGAGTGTTCGAAGCAGTTCGCCAACGCCTCTTGCAGGATGCGAAAGATAGCCAGCTCCACGCTCTCTGGAAGGCGCTTCTCCTGGCCGCTAATCTCGAGGTTAGTTTGAAGCCTTTCGCTCAACCTGGATGTTTCCAGATATTTTCGCAGCGCTACCCCCAGCCCCAGTTCTTCAAATGTAGGGGGTTGGAGTTCGTAGATCAACTGGCGGATGGAATTCAAGGCCTGGGATAGAGCGAGCCTCAACAGAACCAGCTCATCTCTACTCTTCTCTGCATCGACGGTGGCTAACCGTTCGCATACTTCGCATCGGAGTATCAGATCGCTCATGGTTTCGAGTGGGCCGTCTTGGAGTTGGCGGGAGAGCCGGAGTTTAGCTGTTTCTATCGAGTCAATCACGGCGGACATCCCGAGAGATGAGGCCGGTTTAGCGGCCGAGCCGAGGAATCCTTCAGAGCCGGAGGCCTGGTCCAGTTGCAGGAGCGATTCGGTCATCTGCAGGAAGCCATCCAGCAGTTGTTCCGTTCGCTCGAGGTTTGCCTGGCGGCTTCTCAAGTGCTCTAGTTGGGTCTGCATCATGAACAGCCGCATCTGGCTTTCCTGATGCGTTGAATAGATCTGTTTGATCTCGGTGCGGGGGAAGCTCTCGATATTCGCTTCGAGCTGTCGGACCTGCGATGAGGTTTCTCTATTGCGTTGAGTTAAACGATCGATCTCGGCAACAGCCTGTTTGATCAATACCCCGATCTCTTTTCGCTGGTCCGCCATCGCCGTTTTTTCACGGTTGAACAGTTCTATTGTTGTGTTGAGTGCCTCGATAGCCGAAATAACCCTAGGTGGACTGTTCGACATTTTCCTACTCTGGCAACTCCTCCATCTTGATCCATCCATGTCGGATCGCATATACCACAGCTTGGGTGCGGTCGTTGACGGCCAGCTTTCTCAGAATCGAAGTGATGTGATTCTTTACGGTCTGGTCGCTGATCTTCAGGGCTCGAGCGATCTCCTTGTTGCTGTTACCCTTGGCGATCTCCTCCAGCACTTCGATCTCCCGGTTAGAGAGAGGGATGAACAGCGGCTCGATCTCCCTAGCGCTCGATCCGATGTCGCTGAACTCGCGTAACACCCGAGATGCGACCATCGGTTTGGACAAGACGTTCTCATTAATCAGATGTTCGCCTCTGCTGACCCTGCGTATGCCATCCATCAACTCGCGAGGGCCTAGGTCCTTCAGGAAGTAGGCTGCTGCACCAACTCGAATGGCATCGAAAAGCTGTTCCTCGTCGTCATAGGCGGTCATCAAGATCACCCCGGTGTTGGGGAGCAGGCTCTTCAGCGATCGGGTCAGCTCGACCCCATCTGGCCCCGGTATGTTCACGTCGCTCAATACAACATCGGGAGCGTACTTCTCCGCCAGCTTTAACGCCTCTTCGCCATCGGTTGCCTCTGCCACAATATCGATGTCGGGCTCCGCAGCGATAGCCCAACGCACCCCCTGAAGGAAGAGCGGATGGTCATCTACAACCAGGATTCGAATTTTCTTTTCAATAGCTTTAGTAGACGATTCCGTTGTCACTATATATCTTCTTACTTTGAAAATCTACCACCGGCTGGACCTAACAGCATCCCATAGCTGTGCGTAAGATGGGAAATCAGTTCTGATCTGACTTAGCTGGGGCGCTCGCCAACGGCACGACCAGTATTACTCTGGTTCCGTGCCCTGGAGATGAGTGGATATCCAGTTGAGCATCGATCAACTCTGCACGCTCCCGCATCGTCACGATCCCCATACTCCTTGGATTCCGCTTCTCGATGCCGGCGGGATCGAACCCATGCCCGTCGTCTTCAATCTGAATTTTCAGAGTAGTAGGCCCATAGGTGCACTTAACCGAGATCTTCTTGGCGTCGGCATGCTTCTGGATGTTCTGCAACGTCTCCTGAAAGATGCGAAAGATCGCTACATCCTTGGGAGGCGGCAGACGCTCTGCCTTATCCGGAAACGAGGCAACAACTTTCAATCCAAAATTCTTGCCAAAGTCTTCCAGATAACGGCGAAGCGCGACAAAGAAATCCACATCACTGAGCGATGGGGGGCGGAGATTGAAAATGGATCTACGTACCCCCGTCAGGCCGTTCCTGATATCGCTCTTCAACTGCGCAAGATGCTCCTTGATGGCTGCGGGATCGTTTTCCAGTAGCCGTTCGAAATACTCCAGTTCGAAGACGGCGTTCGCCAGTACCTGAGCCGGCCCATCGTGGATCTCCCTGGCCAATCTCAGCCTCTCCTGTTCGCGGGCTTGCAATATCCGGATAGCGCAATCGGCCCCGGATTGGTCGTGATCCCGCGCCCCATCGAAGCTGCTTCCCTCCTGGAGCCACTGGCAATCGGCCTCCAAACGACGGGCGCTGGCTTCCAGCAGCCGATCGATCTGGCGAAGGCGGAATACGGCCTCAGCTAGTTCAGCATAGTTCTCGCGGAGTCTCGCCTCATCTGCCATGAGGCCTTTACGGTTTTCTGCCTCGTCTCCCTGGATTACACCTGCCTCTATACCAACTGTCTGGGAGTTCAGCAAAGCAGCCAATTGCTCTAGGGTGTGTCTACACTGCTCCCACTCGCTTAGTCGTTGCTGGTACAGATGCTTAGCCTCAGTGGAGAGAGCCTGAAGTTTGTTTTGAGCGTCGCTGATCGCCGCTGCCGCTGCCGTTAACAATCGTTGATCGTTTTGATCCACATTGATCACCAAATTGCGTACGCGCTATGCATACGTCGGAAAAAAAGTATAACACCCGGTTGGGAACAGCAGCAAGCAAACTACACCTTTCTCAACCAAAGTGTTACAATCCCTTGAAGCTTTTAGCTTTGAGCTATCAGCTACCAGCTTTTAGTAGTTAGCTCTCGGCTGCTGTTTCAGTTAGCCTTCAGTATTACAACGAAAGAAAGTGCTGACTGTTACATCTCAGATTACCATATTTAGTTGATATGATCACAATTTGACTGCCAACCTGCGTTCCAGGTTCGCAATCGCAGCCAAAGCACACGTTCACACGACACCAGTAATAAGCTAAAAGCCGATAGCTGACTCGCTGAGGTCTGTTACCAATGATCAATTTGCGCATAGCACGATCGATAGAAGAAGGCCGCCTGCTGCTGCTTTCAGGCCGAGAATTGGACCAATTGGCAGTACCTCCCAGTCTTGACCTGCGGATTCAGAAGACATTCGGAGAAGCGCTGACCCCGTTAGAGGTTGTAGAAAGGATCGTATCAGCAGTCAAGGCCGAAGGGGACAAAGCCCTAGAGTATTACTGCAAGCTGATAGACGGAGCCTATCACCAACCGCTGAAGGTAGATTCAGATGAAATCGCCTCGGCGCGCCAGCGGATTCCTGCTGATCTGCTCGATGCCCTCCAGTTGGCAGCCGATCGTATCCTGACGTTCCACAGGAAAGCGGCCAGACAATCCTGGATCGAGACCACGCCCGAAGGAGTTTTCGGGCAGATAATTCGCCCCCTTAACCGTGTGGGGTTGTACGTTCCCGGCGGCACCGCTGCCTATCCCAGCTCTTTGCTGATGTCCGCTCTTCCCGCTAAAGCCGCTGGAGTGGCGGAAATCATCGTTTGTACGCCTCCGGCAAAAGATGGGAGGATACCGGCTACGGTGCTGGCAGCCGCGCAGATAGCAGGGGTATCGGCGATATACAAGCTGGGTGGGGCGCAGGCCATCGCGGCAATGGCTTATGGCACCCAATCCGTCCCGCGAGTAGACAAAATCCTGGGGCCGGGTAACCTATTCGTCGCCCTAGCGAAACGGATGGTATCGGGCGCGGTGGGGATAGATGCTCTTTCCGGCCCAACCGAAACATTAGTGATAGCAGACGATGTGGCGAGAGTGGAGCATGTCGTAGCCGACCTTCTAGCCCAAGCCGAGCACGACGCCCTGGCGCAACCGATACTAATCACGACCTCACCATCGTTGCTCGAACAGCTCCCTGAGGAGATCGAACGACAGTTGCGAGATCTGCAAAGGGCTCAGATCGCGCGCGAGTCGATGGAGAAGATGTGTGGGGTTGTGCTGGTAGCCGACCTTGCGGAAGCCGTGCAGTTGGCCAACGAATACGCCCCGGAGCATCTCTGCCTGGAGGTTGCGGACCCGTGGGCGCTTTTGGACTCGGTGCGGGCGGCAGGTGGGATCTTCGTCGGATCCCATTCGGTAGAGGCGCTGGGGGATTACATCGCAGGACCCAGCCACGTGATGCCCACCGGCGGGAGCGCTCGTTTCTCTTCACCTTTGAGCGTTGATGATTTCGTTAAGATCAGCAGCCTATTCGCCGTTAATGAAGATGGGCTGAAGCAGTTAGGCCCCGCAGCCATGAAAATCGCCAGGGCTGAGGGGCTGGATGCCCATGCGGCATCAATCGAGCGAAGGTTGCGGCAACAGTGAAGCACTAGCAGGGAGGTACTGGGGATTTGGATACTATGGCGAAGGGTAGCTCGCCTTCGGTTAGACGCTGTATCGCGGATATGGAGGAATATGTCCCCATTAGCACGCCGGAGGTTCTGGCGCAGCGACTAGGCCTTCGATTGGACCAGATAATCAAACTGGACGGCAACGAGAACCCTTATGGCTGCTCTCTTAAGGTAGCACGAGCCTTGGCTGAGTACGATGGGTTCAACCGGTATCCCGACCCGTTACAGCAAGAGACTCGCTCCCTGCTCTCTCGTTACGCTGGCGTGCCCGCCGAAAGCCTGATGCTGGGCATGGGCTCCGACGAGTTGATCGATTACCTGTTGAGGCTCTATCTTGAGCCCGGCGATGAGGTGATTCAACTTCCACCTACCTTCGGCATGTATTCATTCAGCACCCAGGTGTGCGGAGGGCATGCGGTGTCGGTACGGAGGGGCGATCGATTCCAGATCGACCTGGAAGGGGTGGAAAAGGCCCTCACACCCCGGACCAAGGTAATCTTCGTGGACTCTCCAAACAACCCATCTGGTTTAGTGGCCACTGTGGACGAGGTGGAGCGGCTCTTAGCCACCGGTCGCCTGGTGGTTGTGGACGAAGCCTACGCGGAGTTTGCCTCGGTGACGC
This sequence comes from Chloroflexota bacterium, assembly GCA_050942695.1. Lineage (GTDB taxonomy): Bacteria > Chloroflexota > UBA6077 > UBA6077 > UBA6077 > JBMNNU01. The sequence goes on along the minus strand of JBMNNU010000017.1, from coordinate 965 downwards.
ATGTGTCGCTGGTGGAGAAGCACCCAAACCTGGTGGTGCTGCGAACTTTTAGCAAGTGGGCTGGGTTGGCCGGCCTCAGGGTTGGATATGGGGTATTCCCGCCCGACGTGATCCGCCAATTGTGGAAGATGAAGCAGCCCTACAACTTGAATGTGGCCGCCGAAGTAGCCGTACGCGCCTCGCTTTCGGATCTGGATTATCTGCTTGGCAACGTCGAAAAGATAATCTGTGAGAGGGAGCGGCTAAAGAGCAGTCTGGAATCCATCGAATTTTTAAGGGTGTACCCCTCTCAGGGCAACTTTCTGCTGTGTGATCTCCTAGAGGGGGATGCGGGCGAGCTAGTGGACTTCCTAGCCCGGAGAGGCATAATCATACGTTACTTCAGGAAACCCGGTTTGATGAACTCCATCAGGATAAGCGTAGGCCTTCCCGAGCATACTGATGCGATTATATCCGCATTGCGGGAATGGCGAGTAGAGAAGTAGGAGGAGCCGAGAGTGGACGCCAACAAGAGGCAGGGTAGCTACTCCAGGAAGACCGCTGAAACCGATGTATCCGTCGTCTGGGTGGTGGATGGCGAAGGCGAGTGCCGAGCTGATACCGGCATCGGCTTTCTCGACCACATGCTGGCCCAACTGGCAAAACATGGGCTTTTCAATCTGGAGGTAAATGCTCGCGGAGACCTCCACGTGGACGAACACCACACCATTGAGGACGTTGCCATCTCTCTTGGCCGGGCTCTCGATTCTGCCCTAGGCGATAGGAAAGGTATCACCAGATTTGGAGATGCCCTGGTGCCCATGGATGAAGCCCTAGCCAGGGTTTCCGTCGATTTGGGGGGCCGGGGCCAGGCGATAGTCGTTGGCGAGTTCTCTGAGATAGGTACCGGTGGTTTCAGGGGAGAGATGGTAAAGCATTTCCTCAGCTCTTTTGCCAGGGAAGGCCGAATCACCCTGCATGCCGAT
>JBMNNU010000208.1:0-5811 GCA_050942695.1 Chloroflexota bacterium | reverse complement strand
ATTGTACCCGGTGGGGATATCGGCATGGAAACCCACGACGACGTCGACCAGTTCATACGTGTGGAGGCCGGATCGGGCATGGCTATTCTGGACGGGGAGGTGCGCGACCTGGTAGATGGTTCAGCGGTGGTTATCCCTGCCGGAACGGAGCACAACATCGTCAACAGCTCGAAGACCGAGCCGTTGAAGCTCTACACGATCTACTCACCCCCGGAGCATCCAGACGGTACGGTCCACAAGACCAAAGCCGAGGCCATGGCCTACGAAAAGGAGCGCCACCACTAAAAAGTACCTACTGTTGGAACTAACGCCACGAGGCCCGGCAGGCGCGCGAGCAGCTTGTCCGCCTACCTGTCGGGAGCGCGGCTATTTTGGCCGCCAGTCCCTGAGAGCGTGGGGCAGCTTGCCCGCCCGTCCTCTCGCAGGCGAGCCGCACACCCTGGACTTTAGGGGGTTTTGGGATATGGAGTATCGAGAGCTGGGACGAACGGGGCTACGAGTGCCCGTGGTCGGCATGGGCACTTGGCAAACCTTCGATGTGCGTGGAGCCGAGTTGGAGCGCGCCAGGCGAGAAGTAGTGGACGCGGCGTTGGGCGAAGACGCCGCTTTCTTCGACTCATCCCCTATGTATGGCGAGGCTGAGCGGGTGTTGGGAGCCGCCCTACGAGGCCGACGATCGGAGGCGATGGTCGCCACCAAGGTATGGGCATCGACCGAGCAGGAAGGACGCGGGCAGATTCAGCGATCGCTCGGCTTCTTCGAGGGGGTGGTGGACCTGTATCAGGTACACAACCTGCTCGCCTGGCAGATCCAGCTTCCGCTCCTGGAGGAGCAGCGCGATGCTGGGAGCGTGCGCGCCATCGGCGCCACCCACTATCTCCCATCGGCCTTCGGCGAGTTGCGCAGCGTCATGCAAACGGGTCGCATCGGCGCTATACAGATCCCGTATAACCCTTTGGAGCGCGATGTAGAGCGGGAGATCCTGCCGCTGGCAGCCGACCTAGGGCTCGGGGTCGTCGTCATGCGGCCGTTGGGGCAGGGCAAATTGATGAGGGTTCGCCCCTCGGACGACGAACTTGAACCGTTGCGCCCCTTCGGGGTTACCACCTGGTCGCAGGCGCTGCTGAAGTGGATCCTGAGCGACTCTCGCTGCCACGTGGCGATCCCCGCCACCACCTCCCCCGAGCACATGAGGGAGAACGCAGCGGCCGGCAACCCTCCCTGGTTCGGCCCAGAGGAGAGGGCGCTGGTATCGAAGCTGGTCTTGGGGTAGCGATTTCAGGTGATGCCGAGCCCATCGCTCGTTGTCAGGCGGTCGCCCGCTTAACAGGGTAGTTGACGGTACTCCTTCCTTGACCCCCTTTCTATGTAACCAATATACTTGTGCAGCCTTGGCCATCAGTTTCTCGTGGGGCGGTGGCCGGTAGCCCGGCTAGACTCCCATTAACCGCCGGTGAAACCGTTTAATCGCCGGGTCGTTTTATTACTTGGGTTCTTAAGGGCAGGCTCCGAGAGAGATAAGATCGACCGGCGTAATAACAGCCGCATGGAATCCCTGAGTTGCCAAACCCCGCACCTTTCATATCGGTCGTCATCCCCAACTGGAACGGGATAAGCTACCTGGCGGGCTGCCTGGACTCGCTCCGAGCCCAGAGCTACCGCCAGTTCGAGGTGCTTGTTGTAGACAACGGCTCCACCGATGGCTCCGACCGGTTGGTGAGCGAGCGATATCCGGAGTTCAGGCTGGAGGAGCTGGGGAAGAACTATGGCTTCGCTGTCGCTTGCAACGAGGGGATTCGCCGTTCGAACGGCGATCTGATAGCCTTACTGAACAACGACGCCGAGGCCGACCCCGACTGGCTAGCAGCCTTGGCCGAGGGGGCAGCCTCTCACCCTGAGGCGGGCTTCTTCGCCTGCAAGATCCTGCTGTTCGACCGGCGGGAGGTTATCCACTCCGCGGGCGACTTCTACTGCATGGACGGGGTGCCGGGTAACCGGGGAGTCTGGCAGAGGGACGAGGGGCAGTACGATAATAAAGAGTACGTCCTGGGAGCCTGCGGGGCTGCATCCGGCTGGAGGCGCAGCCTTTTTGAAGATGTTGGACTGTTCGACGAGTCGCTGTTCATGTACTGCGAGGATGTGGACCTCAGCCTGCGGGCTCAATTGCGAGGCTACCGCTGCCTCTACCTACCGGATGCCAGGGTGTACCATCGGCTGAGCGCCACAGGGGGCGGCGAGACCGCCAGTTTCTACTGTGGCCGCAACTTGATAACTGTAGCCGTAAAGAATCTGCCGGGCTCCATTTTCCGGCGCCGTTGGGGCGCATTCGTTAGGAGCCAGGCCCTTTTTGCGGTAGAATCTATAAGACATTACCGGGAGAAGGCTGCCCGAGCTCGGTTGAGAGGACAGGTGGCGGGGTTGCTGGGAATACCCCGGAGACTCAGCGAACGGCGCGCCATACAGAAAAGCCGACGAGTCCCCGATAGCTACCTGCTCTCCCTGCTGCGAGAGCCTGAGCCCTCCCTCGAGAGGTCATGATGGATCATCCCTTCATGTCGCTGGTGATACCGGCGTACAACGAACAGGCGAGATTGCCCGCAGCCCTGTCGAAGCTGAAGGCGTTCCTGGCAAAGGAGCCGCCTCACTACGAGGTGCTGGTGGTGGACGACGGCAGCAAGGACAGCACGCCGGCCATAGTCAACGAGGCGATGGCCAGCTTTCCGGAGTTGCGTCTGTTAAGGGAACAGCACCGAGGCAAGGGCCACGCGGTGCGCAAGGGGATGCTGGCGGCGAGGGGGCAATACGTCATGTTCTGCGACGCCGACTTCTCTATGCCGGTGGAGGAGGTGGTCAAGTTCTCCCAGGCTCTGAGCAACGGTTGCGAGGTCGCTATCGGCTCCCGCGAGGTGCAGGGAGCCAGGCGGATCGGGGAACCGTGGCACCGGCATCTGATGGGACGGGTGTTCAATCTGCTGGTGAGGGTGATGGCCATCCCAGGGCTGCAGGATACCCAATGCGGTTTCAAGGCGTTTACCCGGGAAGCAGCCCAGGAGATCTTTGGACGGCAGGTGATCGACGGCTTCGGTTTCGACGTTGAGGTGCTGTATATCGCCAGGAAGATGGGTATGAGGATCACAGAGGTCCCCGTCAACTGGTATTATTCTCCCAGCAGTCGCGTCGACCCGATCAAGGACACTATTCGAATGTTCAACGACGTGATGCAGGTACGCAGCAACGATCGCCGCGGCCTCTACGACCGTGTGGCAGACAACAGCCCAGCCGGTGTAAGCTAAGAAAAGGGGTTTAGGGCGCGAGGGACAGACCCACCCCCTGCCCCTGCCCCTCGGGGGGAGGGGAGATGATACTCCCTCTCCCACTGTGGTGGGAGAGAAAACTATGTATATAGCACCCTAGCTAGGAGGGGGTGATAATTTGAGCGAACATATTTTTATAGGTGTTGCATGGCCTTATGCTAATGGCCCCCTCCACCTGGGGCACCTAGCTGGGGCATTGCTACCGCCGGACATCTTCGCCAGGTTCCATCGGATGAAGGGGAACCGGGTGTTAATGGTATCCGGCTCCGACGAGCACGGCACGCCCATTACGGTGCGGGCCGAGCGGGAGGGTAAGTCTCCCAAGGAGATCGTGGACTTTTACCACAACCAGTTCGTCGATAATATCAAAACTATCGGGATCAGCTACGACCTGTTCACCAGGACCACGACTCAGAACCACTACGAGGTGGTCCAGGATCTGTTCCTCGGGCTGCTGAAGAACGGCTACGTTTACAAAGCGGAGATGCTCTCCCCATACTGCCCGACGGAGAAGCGCTTCCTTCCAGACAGGTACGTGGAGGGCGTCTGCCCATACTGCCAGTACGCTGAGGCCCGTGGCGATCAGTGCGACAATTGCGGCAAACCGCTGGACCCCACGGATCTAATCTCTCCGAGATGCAAGTTCGACCAGACCCCACCGGAGTTCCGGACCACCGAGCACTTCTTCCTGAAGCTGTCGGCCCTGAACGAGCAGTTGCTGGAGTGGGTGAGGCCCAAGACCTACTGGCGGCCCAACGTCTACAATTTCACAATGAACATGCTCCAGGAGGGGCTCAAGGATAGGCCCATCACGCGGGATATCGAGTGGGGGGTGCCGATCCCGCTGGAGGGCTACGAGAACAAGCGGATCTACGTCTGGTTCGATGCCGTTACGGGCTACCTCTCAGCCAGCATCGAGTGGGCGAAGCTACAGGGCGAGCCTGATAAGTGGAAGGAGTGGTGGCAGCAGCCCTGTAAGGCTTACTACTTCGTGGGTAAGGACAACATCCCCTTCCACTCCATCATCTGGCCTGCCATGCTGATGGGATACGGAGGGCTCAACATGCCCTACGATGTGCCGGCCAACGAGTACCTGAACCTGGAGGGTCGCCAGTTCTCCACCAGCCGCGGCTGGGCAGCCTGGCTGCCCGACATGCTGGCGCAGTACGACCCGGACCCCATCAGGTACATGCTGACCATCAACATGCCGGAAACTCGGGACACCGACTTCTCCCTCTCGGAGTTCATTCGGCGGAACAACGACGAACTGGTAGCCACGTACGGCAACCTGGTGCACCGGACTCTCACCTTCACCCAGCGCTACCTGAAGGGGCAGGTGCCGGTGGTAGGTCCCGATTACCAGGGCGACGAGCGGATGATCGCCAGAATCGAGGAGGCCTTCGACACGGTGGGCGATATGCTGGCAGGAGCGCACTTCAAGGACTCGCTGAAGGAGGTCATGAACCTCGCCCAGTTCGGCAACCGCTACTTCGAGGAGAAAGCCCCCTGGAAGCTGCGGAAGGAGGACCCGAAGGCGCTAGCCGAGGCGATGTACGAGTGCCTGCGATTGGTGGACTCGCTGAAGATCCTAACCTATCCCTACCTGCCCCACTCGGCGGAGAAGCTGCACGGGCTGATGGGATATGGCGACGATATCCTGAGCCACGGGTGGAAGCCCTCGGCACCGCCTCAGGGCCAAAAGCTGCTGCAGCCCAGCCCGCTATTCACCAAGCTGGAGCTGCCCGAGGAGTAGGACTGAGGGAATGGTGTATGGGGTGAATATCCCATACACCATTCCCGGAGACTGCATGAAGAAACTTCGCATCGGCGGAAACGCCCGAGATACGCTCGTCACACTGGTGATCCTCTGGGCTATCGTGGTGTCCGGCATGGCGTTGGCGGCAGGTTACTCCCTGTGGGTGCCCCCCTGGAACGCCCCCGACGAGCCCGCCCACTACAACTACGTCCGCCACATCGCGACCACCGGGGAGCTGCCGGAGCTGAAGCCGGGGGATTGGGACGCTCAATTATTGGAGAGGCTGAAATCTACCAACTTCCCCAGCTCTGAACCAGTAAACTCCATCGCCTACGAGAGCCACCAGCCACCTCTCTTTTACATATTGGCATCTCCAATCTACAAAGCCACAGCCCAGTTCCCTTTACAGGAGAGGGTAGGGGCCCTGCGCCTCTTCTCCGTGGTGCTCTCAGGCATTACCGTGATGCTGGCTTTCATGGCGGTCTGGACCCTGTTCCCCCAGGACCGGCCTCTCCAACTAGCCGTGGCGGGCTTCATCGCCTTCCTCCCGATGCGCAGCGCCATCGCCGGCAGCATCAATAACGACGCGCTCGCGGAGATGGTTGCCACGCTCCTTCTCTGGATGCTGTTGTGGATCACCAGAAGTGGGTTCAAGAAGAAGCAGGCGGTGCTGCTGGGGTTGCTCATGGGTGTGGCGGTATTGACCAAGATGACTCTCTACGGGCTGCGGATCCTGGCGCT
>JBMNNU010000207.1:0-5831 GCA_050942695.1 Chloroflexota bacterium | reverse complement strand
TCCTTTCACCCACCACGCCGGGTATGGAAGGATCTTGGATAGGTGCGTATGACCCCTCCCACTCCCACTCGGTCACCATTGTGAACTGATCGGGGCTTATCTCGATCGCGCCGCCGCCGTTATTCCCTATCCTTATCTCAGCCATTGTGTATTCGATTTCTGGGGTATTGGGCGGCGGTGGCGCCCAATCCAGGGCAGTTCTGGTTACCGTGAAGGTGGTGCCGCCATCGAGCAGCAGGGGTTGCCCGGTGGTGAACTCCGCTACTCCGATCGGCGGAACGCCTACGAACTTCTCATATTCTGCCGGAGGCCTGAAGGGTGGGATCAGGTCCGGATCAGGGGAAAGGAACCCGGTGGGACCGAAAGCAGATGGAATGGTGAAAATCCCGTACAGGGCGGTCACGATCGCAAGCCAGGCGATGCCAAGGGACCCCATGAGCGCTAGGCATCCCCAGGTGCTCCATTTCGCGCCCAGCCATTCCTGCTGGCTAATGTCATCGTTCTCGCTATCGCTCATTCATGACCTCATGGCTATCTGAACGGCCCGATCTTGGGTCGGTGGACGTCCTCCTGGGGGACGATCTGCTGCGGGATAACCTGCTCTTCGCTGTTGACATCGCCGAAGATGAGCCCTGGGATGTAGGTGGTATCCCTGATGATGCCCATTGTGACCATCATCGAGACCGCCAGGATTCCGGTGGTGATCAGGGCGCGCTGGCTGGATTCCCCCGCCTCCCCCCAGTTGAGACCGTCCCGACTGGATTGGAGGTAGGCCAGCAGCGCCACCAGGCCAAAGATCGAAAGCCCGAGCAGGGCAATGTACTTCCAAGGGCGCATTGCACCTACTGGAATGGTCCAGGGTACCCACTGGTGCTCGGCGCTCCACCCGATGTAGTAGGGGATCGACCCCAGCAACCAGAAGAACATCATGGCCAGGGCGATCCATTTGAGCCCATACCCATAGCGTCGAGCCAGCTTCACTCGATCCCACATGTAAAAAGCCGACACTACGAGGGTCAATCCCAGAAAAAATAGCAGCAGTTGGAACATCCACGCCTGGGCGCCCACCATCATTCGGTAGAACGCCGCTGGAGAGGCTCCCTTCGTGGCGATCACCCAACTGTATCCGGATAACCCCATGAAAAAGACCATGAAGAGCACGCCGAAAATCATCCCCAGCGAGCCCGTCCAATCCCAGAAAGCCATCTGCTCCCGGTTGCCGCGCCTGGCGTAGCGGCGGAACTGAATGCCGGCAACGGCAGCGATGGCGAAGCCGGTCCAGGAGAGGTTGCCCATGAACCGGTGGGATAATTGAGGTGCGAGGCTGGCGTTGAAGATGGGCTGTTGGGAATCCGGCGTCGTGAGATAGCTCACCATCGGGAAGAGGAATCCCTGCTGAAAAAGCGCCATGGGGATCCACGACAGGCCGATCAAGATGTGGAGCGGCTTGGCTCGGCCCTGCATCTTGTTCCACAGGAAGTAGTAGAGCAGTAAGACATAGAGCTGGCCCCACCAGGCCAGCTCGGTGGCGATCAGCGGCCAGAAGAACTGCCACCAGAGGGTAGAGAAGAAAGAGGGGAAGAAGCCCCAGGTGAAGAAGAGCGCGGCGACAGCCATGGTGGCGCCGGTGGCGTAGAGGATGACGTTGGCCGTGGTGAGGCCTCTGGCGAGGCGGTCGTAGCGAAAGTCTTTGCGCACCACTCCCAGAAACTCGGCCAGCGGCGCAACGATTCCGGCCCCCAGGGTGAAGGTTGCGATCAGGATGTGGATGAGCCAGCTCTCCCCAACAATGATCTTTCTGATCATATCCAGATCGGCCCAGTAGCGCGGAAACTCTTCTACCAACGGCTGCCGTTTTGCCTCCCTATCGAAATCTGATCATGGCCCTTGCAGGGGACCAAGCTTTGGGCGATGTACATCCTCCATCGGGTAGATGCCCTGAGGGATGATCTCGCTCTCGTAATTCATCTCACCGTAGATCTGTCCGGGCAGCCGGGCCGACTCTCGAATGACCCCCATGATCACCATTACCGAGACGGCTATCAGCCCCGTGGTTATGAGAGCGCGGGGCGCAGCCCTTCCCGCCTGCCCCCAGTTGAGCCCGTCTCGCGCCCCCTGCACATAAGCCAGCAGGGCAGCCAGCCCGAAGAGGGAGAGCCCGCTAAGGGCGATGTACTTCCAGGGCCGCATCGCCCCCAACGGGATCGTCCAGGGCACCCAAAGATCGTTGGCGCTCGGCCCTATGTAGTAGGGGATGGACCCCAGCAGCCAGAAGAAACCCATGCTCAGGGTGAACCTGCTCGTCCATTTAGGATTCCTGCCTGCTTGTTCCAGCCTGCGCCACATGTAGAGGCCCGAGATAACCAGCACCAATCCTATGAAGAACATCTGCAACTGCCAGATCCAGGCCTGCTCTCCGATCATCATCCTATAAAAAGAGCTTGAGGAGGTGCCTTTGATTCCTATGACCCAAGAGTAGCCCGAAAGGGGCATGAAGAAGACGAGAAATAGCACTCCGAAAACGATTCCCATCGATCCGGCCCAATCCCAGAAAGCCATGTTGGCGCGATCGTTCTGCCTGGCGTAGCGGATGTACTGGAACCCAGCGAGGGCAGCCAGAGCGAACCCTGCCCAGGAGAAGTTCCCCATGAAGCGGTGGTCTACCTGGGGGATGAAGCCTGGATTGAAGTAGGGCACCGGTGGGTTGGGCGTGAGGGCGAAACCCTGGAAGGAGATGATCTGGCTCTGCTGGGCGATGGCCATCGGTATCCAGGAGAGCCCCAGCAGGATGTGAAGCGGCTTGGCTCGGCCCTGCATCTTGTTCCACAGGAAGTAGTAGAGCAGCACGATGTAGAGCTGCCCCAAGAAGGTGATCTCTTCACCGATGAGCAGCCAGAAGAACTGGAGAAAGAGCAGGGAGAAAAACTTAGGAAAGAAACCGAGCGTAACGAAGACGGCAGAGATCGCCAGAACGGCTCCGATGCTGTAGATTACGACGTTCACCAGGGCTAATCCCTTGGCAAATTTTTCGTAATATGGCTGTTTGTACGCCAGGCCAAGCAGCTCCGTGAGGGGCGCGATGGTGGCCGTTCCCAGCAACAGGGTGGCTAGCAGGATGTGCGTCTCCCACGATTCCGCAATCAGCAGCTTTCGCAGAAACGGTAGCTGGTCCCAGTAATCCGGTAACTGCTCCACCATCAGCGGGTCCACCTTGGATCGTAGGCGGGTTGGATTATCTCGTTGATAGCCGGGTCCTGCATTACTTCCAGGATGAAGAGCATGCCGAAGAGCAAGATTATGAATATGCCAAGTATCGTCATGGCCGGGCGTCGGAAGGGGTTGCGCTCTGCATCTCGATCCAGGAAGGGGACGCTGACCATGGCCGCGAAGAGCACGATTAGAAAGATCCAGGTGACGAATGGCGTCAGCAGCGGGCCGGGCATGAAGTCGGCAAACCGCTGCAACGGCATGAAGAACCACTGAGCTCTGGGGACGAAGTCGAGAGAGCTCGGATCCGCTTTGCTGAAGATCGGCGCCCCGACGAGAAAAGCCAGGGCGAAAAGGGTGACGAGCAGCAGCAACGATGCCGTCGCATCGCGGATCGCCTGCCGTGGGAAGAATGGCACGCTCTCCTCGGCAGAGCCGTGGCCGAACCTCTCGTTCTCAGTGCCCTCCGGGGGTGCGCCGTGGCGAAACTGCCTGTAGTTGACCCACCATCCGAACTCCCCCAGCCTGATGACCAGCAGTAGATGTGGCAGTACGAAGGCAGCGATTAGCGCCGGCAACAGCAGCACGTGCAGCAGAAAGAAGCGGGAAAGGGTAGCCTGCCCAACGAACTCTCCGCCGACTATCATTTCATAAACCGCGTTGCCGGCGATCGGTATATATTTGGCGCCATAGGTTACCACCACGGCCGACCAATAGCCGAACGCGTGGAAGGGCAGGAGGTTGCCGCTCCAGAACTGAATCGAGGTGGCGAAGAAGAGGCAGACTCCCAGGATCCAGGTGACCTCTCGCGGGTACTTATATGCCGCGCTGAAGAAGACTCTGGCCATGTGCAGAGCCACCAGCAGCACCATGGCTGAGGCGCTGTAGAAGTGGAGGCTGCGGATCAGCCAGCCCAGCGGTACCTCTTCCATGATGTAGACCACGCTTTCGTAAGCCCCGTCGACTGATGGGACGTAGAAGAACAGCAGCGCGATGCCCGTCACCACCTGAAGGAGAAAAGCGGTGAGGGTGCTGCTCCCCAGGACGTAGAACCACCGCCCCTTGGCCGGTACCGGTTCGTGGAGGAACTGATTGATTAGGGTCCTAGCCCCGAAGCGCCTCTCCAACCAGTCGAGCATCTCAATACTTATCCTTCTCTCTCGTTTGAGACGAACAGCACCCCGTTCACGACCCGATTTCTCAGCCGAAAGAGCGGACGCGGAGGGGGGCCGTTGACGTCGTAGCCCATGACGTTGAAGTATCCACGGTGGCATGGGCAGTAGTAGAGACCTCGCTCGGGCAACCATCGCACCGGACACCCGAGGTGGGTGCATTCGTTGAGCAGCGCGACGAAGTTGCCATCTAGGCCTCGAACCACGAAGACCCCGCGGTCGATCCAGGGGTCGCCCGGAGGTCCCACGGGCAGGCTCACACGGAAGGGCCTGGGCTCCAGCACAGGGAGATCGTCCACCCGCCCGGCCTCCACCCACCTGCGTTCGACTGCAGGCCGAAAGAGAGGGGCAACTAGCGCTCCGATTAGCGGTATCGCCAGCAGCAGAGCAACGAGACCACCGAGGGCTTTGGTAAGAAAATCTCTCCTAGACATACCTCGTGACGCCTGGTTGTTCCCTGCCTGAACATTTTGGCTCATTCGCTAATCCATAATTCCTACCGTTACAGATAGCACACGACCGCAGTGGAACCGATAGGTCGCGTGAGCGGCCTATGCTGGGAGCGCGAGCCGCTGGCCCGTCCCATCTCCATAGGGCAACGCCTGCCGGGAGCACGGGCATTCTGCCCGCCCGTCCTCGTTCTCATTCCATAGGGCAGCGAGTCCCCAGCGCTCCCGGGAAGGTAACATCCGGTCGCCTGTTAAGATCACTGTGTCGAAGCATCAGAACATCTCAGCACGCTAGTGGCCACGGCGCCCAGGTCCGGCACACCCTGGTACTCCACCGTAACCGGCGCCCTCTGCTCGCTCCAAACGGTTAGGTCGTCGGGTGAGGCGTTCGCCCCCCAGCTAAGGGTAAACAGGTAGCCCTGTCCATCTTCGTCCTCTAGCCGGAAGCGGTCCTCCTGGACCACGGTTATCACTCCCCGCAGTTGGCCCTGTGTCGGCAAACCAGCTTTTTGCGCAATCTGCTCGTGTGCTGTCATCGCCTCGCCCTCGTGTATTGGAAGTAGGCGTGAGGGTCGTTGGCCGATCGCTTCCCTGCCTCATGGATGGCGAGACGCATAGCGGCGCCGCCCAACAGCGTCAGTAAGGGCGGCAGCATCCCCATCAGTCCGGAGGTTTTTCCGAGCCTGTTCAACCCTAGAGGGACCAGCATACCCAGCCCAACGCTCCCCAGGAGGTACGTCGTTCCCAGGCGGCCTGTGACCAGGGGACGGGCTAGTCTGCGCATCGCCAGACCCAAGGCTGCCGTCACCGCCAACTCAACCCCCAGGATAAGGTTCTCGGCCCGTATTACCCTCCGCTTGCCGGCTTCGGTAAGTGAACCGAACAACCCCGACGCCAGGTGTGTAGCCGAAAGCCCCGTTGACAGGGCGGAACTAAAGAAGAGCAATCCCATCAGCAGCCTGTTGCCTGCCCACAACGGTACGTTGGTGGCGGCCAACAGAAA
>JBMNNU010000206.1:0-5878 GCA_050942695.1 Chloroflexota bacterium | reverse complement strand
GCCCTCGATCGACTCCAAGCCCTGTTCGATTGACAAAAATGGCATTCACAACTGTTGTTACTTCAGCTACCCGTACTGCCAGGAGGGAATCTGCGGATTAAGGGTCTCCTGGACTTATTGACATGATAACTTCAGCATAATAGAATGAAGTTGCGCCCCAGTGACTACTAGAGTAAACATCTCGCTTGCACAGACTACGCTTCTGAAAAAGTCGGGTTTCCATAACATTCCCCAGGTTTGGATCCGATAACGTTTTCGTGTTCCATTAGCCACAAGCAAACGAATTTGAGGAGGTGGAATTCGGTCGGATGGCATATAACTAGCAAAGTGGCAAACAGGAGGTACATCGTGAGTTAAGTATCGTTTTCCTCTTGCGCGATCATTGGTATTCCCACTGGCAATAAGAATTCCAATCCAATTTCCATGGCAATATGCTCCGAGATGGTATCGCAATTACAAGAGCGGTCTACCAGCGTCGAGTCCCAATCTCAACGTATTCAGGAGGCAAGTCATGTTATTGCGCGCAACTACCTACTCACTGTTAATTTCGGTTTTTACTCTAAGTCTCCTCGTTGTAGCAGCTTGTTCAGCACCTGCACCAGCACCCACTCCCACCCAAGCACCCGCCGCGCCGGCCCCGACCAAAGCACCTGCCGCTACACCAGCGGCTCCAGCTCCAACCCAAGCAGGCGAGTCAGCAACAGCGGCTCCAGCTCCGACGGCCGCACAAGCCGCCGCATACGATCCCACAACAGTTAAAGCCAACCTGCAGGGCGCAGGCGGCACCGTTGGCGGCATCGGTTACGTGGTAATGACCGCAATGTCCAAGGTGGTCAAGGACACGTACCCCAGCATCGATATTAGCGTGGTTCCCGGCGGGTGGGTCGGCAACCTGCCGCGGGTCGATAGCGGCGAGCTCGACATCGCAAGCACCGTAGTGTCGATGGCCGGTTTGGCCGAGCAAAAGCTCTCTCCATTCGAAAAGGAGATGCCCAAGCTGCGCTCACTCTTCCTCACTCAGGACGACAACTTCTACTTCGCCATCGTACGCAAAGACTTCCCCGCAGAGACCGTCGGCGAAATCGTGAAAAACAAGATACCTGCCAAGCTGTGCACTCTCGCCAAAGGGAACGCCACCGAGTTAGCGTGGCGGCAGGCGTTCGAGATGCAGGGCTCCGGCTGGGAGCAAATCGAGCAGCAGGGCGGGAAGATGAACTTCGTCGCCTGGGCTGATGCTGTGAACCTAGTCAAGGACGGCCACGCCGATGGCATCCTGGCCGTGGGGGCCAAGCAGATCGGATGGGCCCAAGAGTTGGCTACGGCCAGGGAGATTAAGATCCTCAAGTGGGAGCCCGAGCTGGCCGAACAAATTCGCAAGAATCTGGGTATGACCGAGGGGGTCATCCCGGCCAATACCTATCCGGGTGTCGACTATGAGGTAGATGCCCCACGAGACACTGGCCAGATCATCATCAGCGCTGACGTCAAGCCCGAAGTTGCCTACGCAATCGTGAAGGCAGTTGCCGAGGGCGAAAAGGAATATGCTGCTTCGCATGCAGCCATTTCCGAATTCAAAGCCGCAGGTATGGCCGATGGTCTGCTGCTACCCGTTCATCCCGGCGCTGAGGCTTACTACAAAGAGAAGGGGCTGCTCAAGTAATCCAATTCAAGCATTTCGAGGGGCCGGCCCGGGTTGCCGGCCTCTCCGTGCCCACTATGGAGGGTTGACACTATGAGAATCACCGCGGGGATCGAGCTGCCCAAGCTGAATACACTAGATGGGCTGCTGCGGATCATCGTCGGAGTGCTGGCCGTTTCCCTGTCACTCTTTCATCTGTACACTGGCGCCTTCGGCGTCTTTGAAGCCTATATGCAACGTTCGATACACCTGATGACGCTGATGGTCATCACCTTTCTCCTGTATCCTACATCGAAGAAGTGGTCCAGGCGGGCATCCGCGGTAATCGATATCCCGCTGGCTATTATCTCATTGCTCATAGGCATCTACCTCCTGATGCATCACGACCGAATAGTGAGCCGGGAATGGTACTATGGCGACCTGGAGCCGCTAGACATACCTCTGGGTGTGGTGATGATACCGCTCATCCTGGAAGCGGCACGTCGGGTAGTGGGGCCGGCATTACCCATCATCGCCGCCGTTTTCTTCGCCTATGGTCAACTGGGAAGCCATCTTCCCGATCCCTTTACCATTCGCACCCCACCGTTCCAGACTTACATAGACCACATGTTTTTGACCCCTCAGGCGATCTTCGGGGTGCCGCTGGGGGTTTCGGCCACCTTTGTCTTTCTTTTCATCCTTTTCGGCGCATTCATGGAGAAAACAGGGGGTGGACAGTTCATCATCGACTTCAGCCTCGCTCTCATCGGAAGGTCTACTGGAGGTCCCGCAAAGGTAGCCGTGGTGGCCAGCTCTATGTTCGGGACTATCTCTGGCCACTCCGTAGCTAACGTGTACGGCACTGGAGTCTTCACCATCCCCTTGATGAAAAGATTTGGGTACTCCAAGAACTTTGCCGGTGCGGTGGAAGCCGCAGCATCTACCGGCGGGCAGATCCTGCCCCCCGTGATGGGCGCGGCGGCCTTCATCATGGCGGAGTTGCTCGGCAAAGCGTACATTGAGATAGCCATCGCTGCCATCATACCCGCTCTGCTGTACTATCTTGCGGTATTTATGTCAACTCACCTGGAGGCGGCAAAGAAGGGGCTAAGAGGCATCCCGGATGAAGAAGCGCCCAAGTTGAGAAAAGTCATCCCTCAAGGCTTCCACTTCTTCGTCCCTATCTTCGTGCTGGTGTATTTCCTGTTCACTGGCTACACCGCCTTCAGGGCTGCCTTTGCCGCTATCGTGGCTCTGATCATCGTATCGATGCTGCGCAAGGAGACCAGGCTCAACCTGTGGGGCTTCCTGGATGCCCTGGCGACCGGCGCCAAGACCGCCGTGGTTATCGGCATCACCTGCGGAACGGCTGGCATCATCGTGGGATTGTTGGACGTGACCGGCGTGGGGCTGCGCTTCGTTAGCATGGTCACGGGATTGTCAGGAGGCGACTACTTCCTGACGCTCCTGTTGGTAATGATAGCCTGCCTGTTCCTGGGCATGGGGGTGCCCACGGCACCAGCCTACATCATCGCCGCCATGGTCGCTGCTCCAGCCCTGATCAAATTGGGCGCAGCGCCCATCGTCGCGCATATGTTTGTCTTCTACTCTTGCCTACTATCGGCTATCACGCCGCCAGTAGCGCTTGCGGCTTATGCAGGTGCTGCTATTGCTGGCGGCGGGGTTATGATGACTGGTGTCCAGGCCACCAAGCTGGGATTCGTGAAGTTCCTGGTGCCCTACATGTTTGCCTACAACCCGGCTCTCTTGATGTTAGGTGCTCCATTAGAGGTCATCTGGGTGTTCTTCACCGCCACCCTCGGCACACTGGCTTTGGTGATAGCCATGGAGGGTTACTGCTTCACTAACCTCAACCCGCTGCTCAGGTTGCTGTATGCTGCAGCAGGAGTGACGATGATGGTCCCGGAGAAAACCACTGATACCATTGGCCTAATACTTGGGGCTGCGCTATTTGCTAGCAGTTGGTGGTGGGTGAAGCGAAAGAAGCTTGAGTCGCCCAGCGCCCGCATATCTTCAGAAAACGCATAAGAGCATATGCGCACACCCCAGGATTGGGGTGCACAATTTTGGAGCAGGGTCTAAAATGACCCTGCTCGTCCTTATTCCGTCCACCTCTTCAGCTATGAGTCGGCACGATACAAAGCATTCGTATGGAGGCCCTCCATCGACGTTACTGCGATGGCGTTGGCTGGGGAGTATTCGCAGCCGGCGGCGCCTCGCCGTTTTCGGGAGTGGGCAAAGCTGTTGGCGCTGCCTGAGGATCTCCCCCAGCAGACGGCGTTGGACTCGATCCGGCAGAAGGGGTTGGCGAAGCAGATGGAGTTGGCACCGGAGTAGGATCCGGTTTTTTGGTTCCCACCATCAGGACGTTTCGTGAAGGCTGATACCTGCTCTTGAGATTCAGCGTCCGAACATCGTCTCCCTTGATAACCTTCCGGATGATCTCCACGTCGAAGCCATCGGCTGCTCGTTCCACCCAAAGCGTACGCCCCTCAGGCCAGGTAGGCTCCTCCTGGCGTACCTCTTTCTGGTCCGCTTTTACGACATTACTGATAATTGGGCCCTCCACCTCGACTTTCCAATCCGGCTTGGTGCCATATAGTTCAAAGGTCAATTTGCTGTTTTCTGTGCTGCTCTGGATGAGCAAATAGTCGTCAGTATTGTTCGTGAACTTGAAATCGAGCACAGGGGCTTCGACGGTCGAGTCTAAACCGGTGATCCCTCTCGGAGGCTGCCCATAGCTGGAAATCCAGTACATGTGGGGGTAGCGCTCCTCGATCTGATAGCCAGCCCAGAACACAGCGTGGAGCAAGGTGGTAGCTACCTGGCAGATACCGCCGGCGACGGACGGAACTGTTTGCATCTCACCGTTGTTGATTGTGATACCAAAACCCACCTGGAAACCAGCCTTGATAGTGGTAGGCCCCAGCTCATCATTGAAAGAAAACGTCTCTCCCGGCCGCACAACTACTCCGTTTAACCGCGATGCTGCCAGCTTAATATTGTGGACCTTCTCCGGGACTCCCGCGATAGTGGTTTGCCCGTATTCAATGCGCTCCTTGATGCTCAACTTCGCAGGGTCGATAGAATCTCCGATGGCTTCATCCACATCTACCGGCAGATCTACTATCTTCTGGTCGCCCATAATGGCGCTGCGTAGAGCATCCACCGTCTTGGCCCGGTCCAGCTTGAGACCATCCTTCCCCTCACTCAGCAGCGTTAGTGCTCCATTGCTCCAAACGTAACGGCCGTCAACTTTTTCCTGCTCGATTTCTCCCGCTATGCGATCTGCCAACGCCGTTAACGACTCTTCCCGAATCGTTATCTCCGGCGCCGGCACACCGGTTTTGTAGTCCACCGATACGATGTCTGATATCTCTTTCTGTTCGAGAGCCCAACTGTTTCCGCCAAATTGGAGGGTCACAGCTCCAGAGTACACCTTGGCAAGGGTATCTCTGGCCTCGACCAGATCCTTCTCAAGCCGTTTGGGGAGCGTGATCAGCACCGGCAGCTCAACGGAATCTGCCCCAGTAATTACGGCCTTCTCGATAGCCCCAACCGCACCTTCTACGTCCAACCGGCGACCGATCACATCCGGCGAAATCTGAACGGAGAAGTCATCTCCAATCACCAGCTCGGCATCCTTCACAGTGCGATCTATCTCTCCGGCTATCTGGGTGATAACGGATTGGAGCTTAGCCCTGTCTATCCTGACTCCGGACGATTCCACAGAGTTGCCACGCACAAGGGCTGAAAGCTGCGATCCGATTCTCTCAAGAGGTCCGCCAGTTCGGCCGATCTTATAAGCGGTATCCACTCCGGCTTCCGGGTCGAAAGAAACGCCTATCTCCGATAACACCATTTTCCGTTCAACCCCATCCATACGGAACAACAGGGAACGCTTTGCCCGTTGTTCGTAGATAGGTTTAACGGCAGCTAAAGCATCTTCTTTCGTCATGCCCCCTACAGGAATTCCGGCGACTTCGACACCAGGATAGATTACGTTAGAGTGAATCAACTGGTAAGCTACGGCCGTGCTCGCCAATACCAAGCATGCCGTTGCCACAGCGAGCAATCCCGCCAAGACCGGTACCTTCCACTTTGGCCCAATATCCTCCCACCCAGTTGCATCTGCGCTATCAGCTAAACTATGCTTTTGATCGGTCTTTTTCATATATTTGTTCGCCATCCTTCCAGGGAGCCCCCAAGCCGGCTATTCGGCAAAGCTGGGGATTGAGG
>JBMNNU010000205.1:0-5890 GCA_050942695.1 Chloroflexota bacterium | reverse complement strand
CTTCGATTCGGTAAATAGCGCCAATCGTGTAACAGTCCAATGGTGTAGCGTCGGGGCTCGTCCCCGACGAGGTACCACGTCAGGCACAAGGCCCAACACCACATTGTGACTCGTGCCGCGAACCATGCCCTCTGTCCATATTAAGGCACAGGATGTGCGCCTTAACCGTCACCTTTATTAGGAGGTGATGGGTTTGCAGGACCGGTACGGGAGGGCTCTCACGTTCCTGGCCCAAATGGTCAGCGCGCAGCCGGTGAGAACCGATATCCCTGCACGGTTAGATCGTTTGCCCTGGAGTCGGTGGCACTGGTTGGTTATCACCGCCTTCGGGCTTCTCTGGGCGTTCAACGGGCTTGAGGTCGCCGTTATCGGCGCATCCGCCCCCACTCTCACCCAAACCCTAAATATTTCGATACAGCAGGTCGGGATAGCTACAGCCTTTTATCTTCTTGGCGCGATCCTGAGTGCACCGATTTTTGGGTACCTCTCTGACGTGCTCGGCCGCCGCAAACCGTTCCTGGTGGCTCTGGCTATCTTTGCATTTGGCGCTCTGTTCACATCCCTTGCATGGGGTTTCTGGAGCTTCGCTTTCTTTCGTTTTATCACAGGTATCGGAGTTGGCGGGGAATATGTAACGATCAACTCGACCATCGCAGAGTTAGTTCCCGCAAGGGTACGTGGAAGGGCGGTTATCGCAGTAAACGGTGCGTTCTGGCTCGGAGCCCTGCTGGGCGCCGCTGCTACCATCGTGCTGTTAAACCCCAACCTGCTCCCACCCAACCTGGGGTGGCGGATAACCATGGCCTTGGGGATCCCCTTTCTGCTGGGCATACCGCTGGCCAGACGCTGGTTACCTGAGAGTCCTCGGCAGATGATGGTACAGGCTAGATTTGCTCAAGCCAACGCCCTGACCGGCATCATCGAGGCGCAGGTGATGGATTACTCCGGATTGAGAAGCTTACCCAGGCCTGACAGCCCGATCCAAATAAGACCGAGAGGCCCGGCCCCTCTTCCAGCCATCACAAACACCCTGTTCAGGTTGTATCCCCGGCGCTCGATTCTATCCTTCTCCCTGATAGCAGCTCAAGCATTCCTTTTCAACGCGGTGATCTTCACCTATACCCTGCTGCTTTCGGTTTTTTACCAGATATCCAACGATATTGCGGGGTTGCATCTAGCTGGGCTGGTTGTAGGCTGCCTCCTCGGCCCGTGGGCTCTCGGCTCCCTCTTCGACGATCGAGGCCGAAAGCCGCTGATCACCATCACATACCTGATAGCCGCGCTTCTCATAGCCGTTGCGGGTTATCTGTTTGCGCAAAGTATCTTGAACGCGGTTACCCACACGATCGCCTGGGTTGCCGTTCTGTTCCTAGCCTCCTCAGGGGCTAGCGGGGCTTATCTTACGGCTGCCGAGATTTTCCCCCAAGAGCTCAGGGCTACCGCTCTCGGCGTCTTCTTCGCTTCAGGGTCCCTGTTGGGTATCGTTGGCTCGGTGCTGTTTGCGAGCTTTATCCAAACGGCCTCCTCAGAGCAGCTTTTCGGCGTGTACCTGGCAATGGCGGTATTGATGGCGTCTGCAGCTTTGGTAGAGCTGTTTTTGGGAATCGAATCCGAACGGAGAACCCTGGAGAGCCTGGCTCGGCCACTATCGGTTGAGGGGATCAGGACGATATCACCCCGGCCGAAAAAAACCAGGCGAAGAGCTGCCTGAAGTCCTACTGATCGCTGCATAGGATACAGCTCGTGTTGAGAGTTCTGGATTCCTGCTTCCTCCGAAATGGCGGATCCAAGCCGGGGATGGCGACCTGATGGTGCACCCGATGTTGACAGGCGCTTTGGAGGCCGCCCCAAAGTTGGTAGGCTTCGTCCGAGAGCCCCGGGCTGAAGCCGCGGGACTGAAAAAACAAAGCGTATCTGGGGTTGCCGTCCCAGTAAAGCCCGACGCTGAAGCGATCGGGCTGAGAAAACTAAGCCCCTTCGGGGCTACTGCCCCAGCCCGCAGGGCTTCGTCTTTTCAGCGCGGTCGCTTCAGCGCCGCGCTCTCAGCCCCAGCAATCGACTTTACCAACTTTGGGACGGTCTCACAGGCGCTTTGAGTGGCATGGTTCACGACACGAGTCACAATGTAGCGTCGGGCCATGTGCCTGACGTGGTACCTCGTCGGGGACAAGGCCTAACGCTACAGCATTGAACTGTTACACGATCTGGCTGTTCGTGTGAACCATCCGCTTTGTGTGTTGGCCGGGCACGGAGTCTGCAGCAGAATAATACACCCCTGGCAGCGGTGCCGAGAACCGTACCTGTATGTACTCCGGTGGAGCGGCTCATGACTACACTTTACGTCGCAATGCAGGACGAGTTGCTAATCATCAGCAACCGGAAGGGGCACTGGCAGACTAGCCACCAGTTGGTTGGGATGAACGTACAAGCCGTCGCAGTGGATCCCTTTCGGCCTGAGATAGCCTACTCCGCTACCTATGGAAGTGGGGTATGGCGAAGCGAGGATGCCGGGGTTAGCTGGATTCCGACACGAAAAGGCTTGGCCTACCAGGAGGTCACAGCCGTCGCGGTGAGCGAAACCGAGCGGGTTGGAGATCGGGGCGTAGTATGGGCTGGAACCGAACCGAGCGCGCTCTTCAAATCAAAAGATGGCGGAGAGCACTGGGAGGAAAAAGCCGGGCTTCGCTTGCTTCCATCGTCTAGAACCTGGAGCTACCCTCCGCGACCATGGACTCACCACGTTCGCTGGATAGCCCCTGATGCAGTCGTTGAAGGGCGGATTTTTGTATCTATCGAGGCCGGAGGGGTGATGCGCTCGCTGGATTCAGGGGAAAGCTGGGAAGACCGCCGGCCGGATGGCCCTTTAGACGCCCACACCATCCGGTCCCACAAGCTGGCGCAGGACCGACTTTACGCTGCCGCGGGGGATGGGCTATCGGCTCCTGGAAGAGGGTACGCCGAAAGCAAAGACGGGGGGTGTAGCTGGCATCGCTTCGGCAGCGGCCTGAAACACCACTATCTCTGGGGGTTAGCCGTAAATCCTCGCGACCCCTACACCCTGCTGGTGTCGGCAGCCAGAAGCCCTGAAGCTGCGCACGATCCGGCTTATGCTGAGTCTACGGTATATATGAGAACCGACGAATCCCCTTGGTGTGAAGTTCAGGGAGGCCTGCCGGAGCCCAGCGGCACCCTGGCGGCAGTTCTGGCGGCGCATGATTCCGAGCCGGCCGTTTTTTATCTAGCGAGCAACCGAGGGGTCTATCAATCGCCAGACGGCGGGTACAATTGGGAACCGCTGCCGATACCCTGGCCGGACCGCTTTCACAGACAACGCCCTCACGGGTTGGCAGTGGGTGGGTAAACAGCCGCTGATGCGTTATGTAGAACGCCGGTCCCAGCCCGCGCGAACAGCCCGAATAGCTCTGACACCAGCGCAGGTAGGATCTGTCGGCTGTTTTCGCCCTCCATCCAGCCCAACTCCAGCCGTACAGACTCCACCAGTTCCTGGATCATGGAATTATTTCGTTTAGCTTTAAAGTAAAGCTAATTGACGTGGCCGAACTCATCAGGTAGTATCGCGAACGATAAACGCGAAGTGAGAGTACGGCCTTGATAGCCCTCAGGTTCCTTAGCGCCATAGCTACTATCCTGCTTTTACTGGGGCTTTTGCAGGCCTGTACGCTAGGAAAAACGCCAAGCGACATCTCTGCACAGCAGCCTCCAACCGAATCGCCTGCCCCCACGATTGGAGGCAGACTGATGGTCTACTCAGCCCTCAACGAGGCCACCAACTCGGCTTTCAAGGCCGCGTTCGAGAAGAGCCATCCCGGGGTTACTGTAGAGTTTTTCACTCTCGCCGCATCCGGAGACCTACAGGCCCGCATCCACGCCGAGCAAGATGCTCCGGTGGCAGACGTCTTTCTAGGCGGCTCCAGCGAGTTCCACGACCCTCTGGGGCTAGAAGGCATCCTGGAACCCTACAAATCCCCAAAGGCCGTTGCCATCAACACGGGATTCAAAGATCCGCAAGGGAGATGGACCGGTTGGTACCTGGGTATCTTCGGGCTGATGGTTAACACCGAACGGTGGGCCGAAAAGCTACCGAGTAAAGCGAAGCCGGATGCCTGGGACGAGTTGCTGGACCCTGAGCTGAAGGGAATGATCGCAATGCCCGATCCCGCCAAGACCGGTGGGGGGTTCATATTCCTGGCCTGCCAGCTCTTCAACTTTAATAAGGATGAGGCAATAGCTTTAGACTATATGAAGCGGCTGCACCCCAACGTCGGCCGCTACACCGACACCTCCCCACAGGCTATCGAGCTGGTGGGGCAGGGGGAGTATCCTCTAGGCCTCAACTGGGGCCACGATATCCTGACCGCCGCCAGAGCGGGCAAACCTTTGGAGTTTATTGCCCCGGAGAACACCGCCAGCGAGGTCGGTGCCGTCAGCATCATAAAAGGAGGGCCCAACACCGAGGCTGCGAAAGCCTTCGTCGACTGGGTCCTATCAGAAGAAGCCGCCATGATCAACGCCGAGCAGTCCAACCGCCTCTCGGTTCTAAAGGGAGTACCTCCGGTGCCCGGTGCCCCTACGATCGAACAGGTCACCCTTTCTAATTACGATCGAAGCTGGGCTACAGATATCAAGGACCGGTTGGTGACATTGTGGCAACTCGAGGTAGGTCGGTAGGATGATTACGTTATCCGGCTTTGGGATGTTCGTCGGAGGGTGAAACCATGATAACGCTGGATGTAGAGACCAACAACCGGCAGGAGATGGTGAGGATTACTCGGTTGCTGGCCAAAACTGTGCAAGATGCGGGCTGGAAAAACGGAACGCTCACGCTGTTCGTGCCCCATACGACCGCTGGGATAACCATCAACGAGAACGCCGACCCGGACGTGGTGAGGGATCTGCTCTACACGCTCGAGCGGCTGGTGCCCACCGACGACCCCAACTACCGCCACGTTGAGGGCAACTCGGCAGCCCACGTGAAGGCGAGCCTTGTGGGGTTCTCCCAGACGGTCATCGTCAGAGACGGCCGGCTCGTCCTGGGGACCTGGCAGGATGTGATCTTCGCCGAGTTCGACGGCCCCCGACGGAGGCAGCTCCATCTGGAGTTTACCCCCAGCACATAGTAACCTGATCCGTAGTAAACACTACTAAGCACATAATCCAAAATAGTCTGCCATTGTCACCCCCGCGAAAGCGGGGGGTCCAGACGTCCCCTCCCACTCATCTGGCACGTGCGCATCCACGAACTCCATCGCCCTCTCCCCAAAATCAACATCATGAGGCGATGGCGCACTCTCCACCATCTCCGGATCCGCCTCAGGGAAGTGGGGGTCGAGATCCTTCAGCTCGTAGGATCCTCCATCCAGCAGGTTGATCAGCGCAACTCCGCCGTCCGGTTGCTGCTGCATCGCTGCTCGCTGGAAGAGCTGCACCGTGAAGCCGTCCAGGGTGAACTCATCGCTCACCGGAAAGCCAAACACCCGGATGCCACCACGCTTCCTGAAGTAGTCCCAGAAGGAGTCGTTGTGCACCGCGTAGCCAGTCTCCGGGAAGTAGCGACCGCTGTCGGTGTAGGCCACCTCAAGCCGCGCCATCTGGTCGGGTCTCAACTCCCCGTAGCTCACACGCTTCCCCTCAGGCAGCACTACCAGCAGGTAGCTGCTGCGCGGCACGAAGCAGGCCACAAACCACCCCTCCGGAGGCTTGGGGCCGTCGTTGGCCATATACTGCGAGGGCACCGGCTCGAGACTCCCGTCGGGCCGAACACGCATCAGCGCAAAGCGCGATACATCCGGCCGACCATCCTCGTCTAGCCCCAGACTGTCTAGATCCTCCCGGCTTACCGACAGCTTCAGCACCACCGGCTCGGCCTCCC
>JBMNNU010000204.1:0-5902 GCA_050942695.1 Chloroflexota bacterium | reverse complement strand
CTCGGGCATAAGCCACCGCGATAGTATCCTTGTGAACATCCAATCCAACATATGTGATATCCTTGCTCACGACCGATCCTCCTTTCGTCAGCAACTGTTTCTGCTGAGAGTTGCTGTAGCTGCAAGCGTACCATCCGTACGCCCAGCCTGGCGATGGTTGGGTCGGTCACTCCATGTTATCTACGTTGTGACTCGTGCCGTGAACCATCCCCGGCTTTGTAAGGGCATGGCTTAGTTCATGCCACAGTAATCGGCATATACCAGTTGTATATGTAGGAAATGCCGATGTCTCACCTCCATATTCCAGATGGTGTGATGCCGCTATGGATCATCGCCCTAGGTTGGGTTGCCACGATCGCGCTGCTTATCTTGTCGACCGGTAGGCTTCGGCGTGGGGGTCTGGAGATCAAGCTCTCCCTCCTGGGAATGATGTCGGCTTTGATGCTGGTTGCTATGTCGTTAGAGCTGATCCCCATCGGGTACCACGTCAATCTCACCGTTGTCAGCGGCATCCTGCTCGGCCCGACCCTTGCCTTCGTGGCCGCGTTCGTCGTTAACCTGATCCTGGCCTTCTTCGGCCATAGTGGGATTACTGTAGTGGGGCTCAACACACTGCTGATCGGCACGGAGATGGAGCTAGGCTATTTCCTATTCAGGGCGGGGCGAGGCCTCGTAACCAGAGGAATTGGGGTAGGGCTGCTGGCTGGCGCTGTTACCGTCGTATCGCTCTTGGCAGGCTCACTCCTGATGATCGGAGTCGTAGCGCTCTCGAACGTTAATCCGGGTATCGCTAGGCCGGAGGCAACTATCATCGAACGCGGTGGTGAGATCTCCTTTCGAAACCCTTTCGGTGAGGGGGCTGTTGCCTGGAGGCCTTTTGGAGAAGAACCGGAACCATCAGCGCCACCCGAGATCGACATCGCCACCTTCGCGACGCTGGTGTTGGGCCTGGGGGCTGTCGGGTGGATCGTCGAGGCGGTTATCACCGGAGCCATCATACGGTACCTGGTTGCGGTGCGACCCGATTTGATCGGAGTTACTCGGCCTCCAGGACGTGGTTAGCGAGGGGTTGGATGGATATCGGCACCATCGACTACTGGGCAGTTGGCAGAAGCAGCCCTCTCCACAAGGCGTCGGCCCTTTCCAAAGTGATAGCAGCCGGATTGCTCGTCGCCTCGGTAATCGTCACCTGGGATATCTTCGCCCTGTTGGGTATCTATCTGTTCGCCGCCGCAGGTATCGTACTGGCCTGTTTGCCGGTATTGAGAGTCCTGGCTGTTGCTCTATACCCGGCCATTTTCGCTCTGCTGTTCGCCGTCAGCCAGTGGGATGGATCTTTGTTGGGGCCGTTGTTGGTCGTGGGGAGGGCGCTTGCCGCCGCTGCCGTCATGGTGACTCTCATTGCCACAACTCCCTATCCCCAGTTGTTTGCTGTTCTACGCTTCGTTCTGCCGACCCTGGTTGCTGATGCGCTCTTTATTACCTATCGTTCGCTCTTCATCCTCCTGGGGCTCTTCGGATACCTGATGACCTCCTTGAGATTGCGAGGAGGGTTGAGCAAACATCGCTTCATCCACAATGCCAGAAACCTTGCTACCGGCCTCGGGCTTATGCTGGTGCGCTCCGTCGCCCTCGCGGAGCGGCTATACGATGTCTTGAGGCTCCGTGGCTATTCCGGCAGGTTAACGGGAGGAACCTCCTGGAGGCAGTTCACCAAGTACGACACATATCCACTCGCGGCGAGTTCGCTTATCCTGGCGGCCGTACTAGTCCTCCGGTTCGTACCCGGAGCCTATCTGTACAACGGTTACCTGCTGCTGGCAGCGGTTCTGACGCTAGCGGCTGCGGCATTGGCCCGGCTGCGTTGTAGGAGGGCAATGGGGTGAGTCTGTGGCAGTAATCGCCAGCGCTTCCGATGTCCGCCACCTGTACCCGGATGGTACAGAGCTTTACTACCGCGGGATGGATTTCACCGTCGAACAGGGGGAGAGGGTAGTCCTATTGGGCCCTAACGGCAGCGGTAAGACCACCTTTCTATTCCATTTGTTGGGGCTGTTGAAGCCCGATCAGGGTACGATACGGCTGTTTGGTGTCGATCCTGCTGAGCGGTTCGAAGAGATTCGTCGACGGATCGGGGTTGTGCTGCAAGATCCCGACAAGCAGATAATAGCTCCTACCGTCATGGACGATATCGCATTCTCTCCACGTAACTACGGCGTTCCAGAGCCGGAGGTGGATCGTTTGGTCCACAGGGTAGCAGCGCAGTTCGAGATCGAACATCTGATGGACAAGGTGCCCCATTATCTGTCTGGGGGAGAAAAAAGCAAGGTAGCGCTGGCCGGCGCGCTGGCTATGAACCCTGAGCTGCTGGTTCTGGACGAGCCCTTCGAGGGGTTAGATACCGTTGCCAAAGCCGAGTTGGCAAGCTTCTTGGCACGTCTTTGCACCGAGCAGGGCATGTCCACAATAGTAACCACTCACGAGATAAACCTGATACCGGAGTTCGTGGACACCATATACCTCTTATCCAGGGGTGGAGCCATCGTGGCAAGGGGCTCGCCAAGGGAACTGTTCTCTCAACCAGAACTGCTCTCCTCCCATCACCTGGAGCCCCCTGCTCTGGTCTCCCTTTTTCAAGAGCTAAGGCGACGAGGGGTAGAGGTAGGCATGGCCTTGACGCTGCAGGAAGCAGCGGATGAGCTTACCAAGCTGGTGCGAAGATCGAAAAAACACCGAATATTTCAGTCCATCAGGCAGTTGGAAGACTGAAGTAGAAGGTTGACCCCTTACCCTCCTCGCTCTCGAACCAGATACGTCCACCATGGCGTTCGATTGTGATCTTGCTCAGGTACAGGCTGAGCGGCGCCACACCCCTGTACCCCGGAGCACCGGGAGGGATGGGTTCGTAAAACGGCTCGAAGATGTGAGCCTGCCGGTTTTTGGGGATACCAACCCCCTGATCCTTCACCGAGACTACCGCTTTTTGATCTTCAACCCATACCCGAACCACGATATCCCCCCCCTCGGGTGAGTAACGGATAGAGTTGTCTAGAAGGCCTACTAATACATCTTCAATACGGTCACGGTCCGCATTTACAGGAGCATTTTCCTCCCGTTGGAGGTGAATTTGATGGATCTCTGTGGTGGCCTGCATTTGCTCCACCACCTGGGAAACCAGCTCGCCCAGATCGAAACGTTTCTTGTGCAACATAGGCGGGGCGATCTGATAGCGAGCCACCTCCAGCATCTCCTGCACCCGCTGGCTGATCCGGTTGGCCTGGACGTTTATTACCTCGAAAGCGCGAGCTTCTCGCGGATCGTGACCTCCGTGAGCCCACTGCTGCATCAACTGAATGTACCCTTTTATCGTAGTTACAGGGGTCTTAAGCTCGTGCGAGGCCGTGGCGAGGAACTCATCTCTCAATCTTTCCTGCTCTTTGATCTGCGTGATATCCTGGAAGGCAACGACGACGCCGATGATCCTCTCATCTGCATCCAGTATTGGGGACGAGTTCATCGTGAGGTACACTTTAAGGCCAGATGGTTGGTGTGCGACAAGCTCCACCCCTTGAGTCGATTCACCGTGGAGTGAACGAACGGCCGGCAAATCCTCCGGCGGAAAGCGCTCTCCGTTAGGTCGGGATACCCGGAAGAAGTCAGCTTGCTCGACGACGTCCATATCAGGCCGCGGCCGTTGGCCCAGGATCGCCTCGGCAGATTTATTGAGAAGCAGCAAACGACCATCAGGCGCCGAGTAAAAGGCAATGCCGACGGGAGCTGTGTCGATGACCGCTCGCAATCGATTTCGTTCCTCCTCTGCTTCTTCCAGCAATCTCTCCTGGTGAATAGCCAACGCCGCCCTGTCCGCAACGACTTCCAGCAGTTGCTCGTCTTCTCGTGTGAACTCCACTGGTGTATGAAAGTCCACCTGAACTACCCCGATCACCTCTTGCTCGACCCGCATCGGCGCACCGATTACTCCCCTAACATGGGTGCTTATTATATGTTGGCTACGAATTGATGGTTCGAGCTGGGCATCGCGCACCGAGATTACAGTATTCCTGGCAGCCACGCGACCGGCGAGCCCCTCACCCCACCTCACCCTAAAACCGACAGCTTGCTCTGCAGTGAGCCCCAACCCTTTTCTCAGCACCAACTCCTGCCGCTCTGGATCGAGCAGCAGGATTGCCCCTGCAGAAGCTCCCATGATAGCCACCATCCGCTCCAGTAGGCTCTGGAGAAGCTCTTCCAACCCCAGTCGGGCAATAGTCGGGTCTGTGATCTGTTGCAGGGCTTCGAGTTGGCGCGACTTATCGCGCTCACGCTGATATAGCTCTATATATTCCGACAGCAAGCCGAAAACCATCACGGAGAAACCGGCTATCCAAAGGACACGCTGCCAGTACCACCAGGTGTCGTAGTACTCGACGCCGATGTTTACGGTCAGGATTGCGAACGTGAGGAACAACTGTACTAAAGCGAGATAAGCAAACATCGGATCGCTATTTTGCAGATACCGGCGAGTCGAGAGTACGATGCCGGCCACAAACAGGATCGAAATGAAGTAGTTCCAGGCGTTGTTGAGAAGAGTCCAGGTACCATTTACGACGAGCAACGGCAAGTATTGCTCATAGTAAACCATGAGCAAACTGATCACTACGGTGATCACAACACCGGCAACCACCAACAGGAAACGTAGCCATTTCCCTGCGGCTTGATTCCTTGGCCACGAAGCCAGGGCGGCCACGATGATAAAGGAAGCCAGTGTGGTGAATTGGAGATGCCAGAACCAGCTACCGGTATTGAGTAGTTGGCCGATTAAACCGCGCCCGCCCGGCAGGAGTTCTGGCAATGTAAGGACGTAGAACAGCGCGAAAACGGTGAAACCGATGAATGCAATCCCGATCCAAAAGAAAGCAGGCTCTTGCAGCACTCGATATCGTCCAAAGCTGAGAAAGGCGATGCTGAGGCTTGCCAACGTCATGAAGCCATGAATCATGGGGACAAACCACGGAAGAGTTACGAGCACCTGGCCTTGTCCCCAGACGAGATATAGTCCTACGTGAAGCAGTATTAAACCCGCAGCTACTGCTACGATCCAGCGTAGCAGCGGGTCATTTATATGTCGGTTGATGTTAGGAAGCATTCTTTACTTGATGGCAACGATTAATCGATTTCCTTCACCACAGCCTTGCAAGGCAACAACATCCATTAACGACGACGTACTCAGTTTCTATCCAGCGCCAGGCTTCTGCCCAACTACGGCAGTCTACGTGCCGCCCTTTTTGGTCGAAGGCATGGTTCACACAAACAGCTAGATCTGTAGCGTCGGGGCTCGTCGAGCACAAGGCCTGATGCTACATTGTGACTCGTGCCGTGAACCATGCCCGATCGAAGCACGGCTCCATGATCCGGATATGTATGTGAACCATGCCAATATCAAAACTACCAGCAGGAATTATGCAAGTCGTGGCCTGTTTGAAAAAGAAAAGGGAGACGGCTGCGATATGGCTAGGATTATGGCCACACGTTCGGCGGCCTAATGCTGTTGAACAAGCGGTTGAGTAACTGTTGAAGCTGTTGGCCCCGACGTTCGTAGCTATGTTCGGTTATAACTCGTTCTCGTGCGAGTCGCCCGATGTATTTGGCTCGTTCAGGACTGATGGTTGAGAGGTAGTTGGCCACTTCTTCAGAGCTTGAAGCCACCAGCACCTCTTCGCCGGGAACGAGAAAAGTCTCGATACCCTCCCAATTATCGGTTACGATGCAGGCTCCCGCGCCGGCTGCTTCGAAGACTCGGGTTGGCGGGCTGAAACCGTAATCCGCCATGGCTTGCCGATTGATGTTCAGGACAAGCTTGGCGCTACAGTTCAACCGGTTGTGCCATTCAGTGGGGATGTGG